>CAZPFX010000001.1:0-37165 GCA_964586055.1 uncultured Pseudomonadales bacterium
AGTTTTTGCTTGTTCCAAGCGCAAGATCACAGCACATATAGTTTTTCAAGAGTTGAATAGGTACTAGATATTGTGGTTTTGTAGATGCTGTTTATGTCACATCCAGCAGAAAATGCCGACAGAGTTCCAAATTTAAATAAAGGTGATGCAGGGCGTTGGTGGGGAGGAAATGTTCCCGAACGAGTGGTTATTGCAACTAGTAGTTTGCGCAAGGCAGCAATGATCTATTGGTGGCTTGCAGGATTGGAAAATGAGGACGTAAGAAAGCCTGAAAATAACCCGGATTTTTTACATGATGTAGATTACTCTATTAATGAACCCATACAGCTCCAACAAATAATTGAAGAACATATTCGCAATGGCGATGGCCATTTAGACAGGCCGCTTTTCTTGGGTCATATTCGTGGAGTGCCAGTATTTGTGTATCCACAGAATGGGGAGTCTCCAGGTAATGATCCAACTCAAGAATCTCAAAATAAAATTAAATTCCTTAAAGATAGTCAGGAGTTTAAAGATAAAGACGTGGTATTTATTGCGTCCGACACAATAGGAGCAGTTGGTGAAAAAGACATTGTTTTTGGGAAACCAAGAAATATGGATGGTTTTCCCAAAGATGGAAGTGAGGAGGAACATGAGGCATTTAAGAATAAAGAACTCAGATGGGGATTATTTTGGAATGAAGATGGTGGTCCAGTCCCTGTCTTTCACATCAATGCTTTGGTGGTTGAAAGACCTAAGAAAAATCAATTAGTTAACCTGTCGACAGAGTTGGAAAGTAAAATCCCACACGATAAAGTTTTTGTTGAGGCATTAACAATTTTTTCTGAATCTGGATTGGGCGGTGTTAATCAAGTTTTGATTGATTGGATTGCAGAGGGAGATGAGTTTGCGAATCAATTTTCTGATAAGGATTTTAAAGAGTTCCTCGCTTCTTTGGAGCATATGAATATGCCAGAACTTCAAAAACTATATGCAATCTTTCACTACATGGGCGTTCCAGCATGGCAATTTATACAAGCTCTTGATAAACTGAATCAATCTTCTAGCACGATTGAATCGAATATATGAAAAATCAATCTTCCCCCGGCCTCCTTATCACCCTCGAAGGTGGAGAGGGTGGTGGTAAAACTACCCAAATTGTTCGTCTGCGCGATAAATTGACCGAACTCGGTAAAGACGTCATCGCCCTGCGCGAACCAGGTGGAACTACCGTTTCGGAACAGATTCGCGAAGTCGTTCTTTCAGCCAAAAACGCTGGTATGGCTTACACCACAGAAGTTTTACTTTTTCAGGCAGCCAGAGCCCAAATTTATAGAGAAATTGTTTTGCCAAGCTTAGCAGCGGGCAAGGTTGTTCTCATGGATAGATCGCGCGACAGTAGCGTTGTTTATCAAGGCATCGTTCGTGGTTTCGGTAGAGATCTCATCGAGCAACTAAATAATATTTCGACAAAGGAAACCTATCCAAATCTGACCATTCTTTTTGACATTCCAGTGGAGCAAGGCCTTGAAAGAGTCGCCAAGGCTGGTACTGCCAACCGCATGGAGATGCAGGGGACTGAGTTCCATGAAAAAGTTCGAAAAGCTTATTTAGATCTGGCGAAAGAAGATAAGTCCGGCCGCTGGAAAATTGTAGACGCTAGCGCCGATATTACTCAGGTAGAGAAGTCTGTTTGGAAGATAGTTGAGTCGATTCTGTAATTGTTTTTTCAAAATATCGTCCCCGAAAAATGTAGAGAATGGTCAAGGCTACTATGATCAGCGGTAGCAAGAGATGAGTTTGGTCAAACTCAATAGCTTTTTCTGTTACAAAGAATAGTGGGGCTGTGCTGATGATGTGCGCAGCATGATAACCGATAAGAAATTTTATCCGAGGGAGTTTCAGAAGTGGTGCTGACCAAATTAGGGCATCTGAAAGTAAGCCTGAGCCAGCAAGTCTAAGAACGAAGGCAGATTCTAAGGCGCGCGACTGTCTTGCTTTGATTTTTTGGATAAACTGCAGGGTTCTTTCTCCAAATAGTTTCAAAATTATTTTCTCTCCATGGCGTTCCGCGAGTGTGTATGCGATATTCGCTGCCAAGAGACTACCTGTCAGATCTATAAGATAGGCAGGTATCCAGCCAATGACAGGAATGGCGCTAAAGGTGAAGAATCCTCCTGGAATCAGGGGGAATAAAATGCCAGACATTTTAGCTATAAGTAAAAACGGAAGATAGAGAACAAGATGCTCTTGGAGTAGTTGAATGAGAGGAAGTAATGAGTCTGGCATCGTTTATTGCAGTCAGTCGATCCCTCGTGTAGAGTGTGATTCTTAGCCTAACCGCGTATTGTAAAGTATCTATGTTTAAATTGCCGAGAGCAGTAAGAGAACTAACGGAAACATTCGAGCGCCTTCCTGGGATTGGTCCCAAGTCTGCCCAGCGCTTGGTGTTTTATCTTCTCCACAACCCAGAAGAGCGGTTGCAGCAGTTCGCTGATCGGCTGACCGCCCTGAAACGTGGTACCGTTCTTTGTAGCCAATGTCACTCGGTCTCAGAACACGAGCCCTGTAGCATTTGTAGTGATAAAAACCGCGATCAGACAGTCATGTGCGTGGTCGAGCAGCCCTTGGACTTAGTAGCGCTGGAGCGGGCGGAGTCTTTTTTTGGTCTTTATCATGTCTTGCATGGTTCAATTGCGCCTCTGAATAACATTGGACCTGACCAGCTTTTTCTTTATGATTTAGCCGACCGTCTGGAGGGAGTAACAGAGCTAATTCTTGCCACTAATCCCACTATGGAAGGAGAAGCGACGGCGCTTTATATCAAGGAGTTTCTTGAACAGTCAAATAAGGTCGACACCACAACTATGAAAATCACTAGAATCGGTCATGGTCTGCCTATTGGGGCGGATATTGAGTATGCCGATGGCGTGACGCTGAAGAGGGCCCTGGAAGGGCGGCGACAGGTCTAGTTTATCGACCACAGCTCTGCTACTATTGCCTTAGTTAACATAGCGAGAAAGGGACTCATGCAGGTGATTGTTGAATCTAAGAACCTTGAGGTGACGAAAGCCATCAGAGAGTTTGCAGAGAAACAAGCGCGCAAGCTTTCGAAGCTCAGCGGCAGAATCACTCGAATTAGACTTTTTCTAGAGACTATTCCGAAAAAGCGCAATGATCCCCACGCGAATACTGTTACATATGAAGTTGAGGTTCCAGGAAAAAATGTAGTCATTACCAGCAAAGCCGTCGACATGTATGAGGCCATCGTGGCAGCAACAAACACGGCAGCAAGAAGAATGCGCAAACAATTTGAAAAGAAAATAACTAAGCGAAGAAGTAAGATTGAAGAAGAATAAATATGAATGATGCCCAAGATCCGCTAAAAGCTTTGGAGGAGTTAATCGCTAAGCGCAAAGCTAGTGCTCCCGCTGACGATTCAGCCGCAGCCGCTCCAGTTGAGCCACCCGAGCCGTTGGTTGATCTAGAAAAACTAGAGGAAGAAGCACGAGTCCGCGACGAGATTAGCATCAAGGCCCAGCAAGAAAAGCTTAAAGGTATCGATTCAACTCCTGAATACCAGGCGAGGGTCCAGCAAGATGCCGCCGCCGCCGAAACAAAAAAGAATGATATGGATCAGGATCCGATTACCCAGCTTTCGCGAATGAAGGTGGATGAAGAGGATCTCTTATAATGCCAAGTAAGCCTGCCCAAGGCTCACGTCCTCGTCCAGGTGGAGGTTTTAATCAAGGCTTTGGTAATTTCAGTGACGAACATCTTAATGAATCTGCCATGCAAAACGCCATGCAGCAGAAGCAAATGACGCAACAAGCAGCTCAAACCGCAGGTACACCCAATCCAGCCCAAAAAGCCACTGGTAAGCCGATGCAACAAGGTGCGGGACAAGGGGCTCAACCACGTCCAGATCGTCAACTGGGTACACTTGGTGAAGAACTGGTCAAGCGACCTTTGGCTGATCTTTGGAGTGAAATCAAAAAGTTTTTTGACATAAATAGTATTCTTGGTGTGAATCCCGTTACTGATACACCAGAAGAGCAAGCCAAAAAAAAGCAGCTTCATCAGCGCTATCAGCAACTTGATCAGGAGCAACAACAGATAGCACAAGAAGAATTTCAGAAGCGCATGCAGAAGAAACAGCAGGAGGAGCAGGAAGAATTGCAAAAAAAACAGATGGAAGAGCAGAAAAAGAAGGAGCAAGTAGTCATGCCGTCTTCTCCGAAAAAAGGTCCAGTGGGTCCAGCCAGTGGTAAATCAAATAAACAAAACATGATGGACAAAATGCAAATGGATAGGAAGACAATGAGCCAGGCTCAGGGGGCCGGGTGAGATTAATGTTAAAATAGTTTTATGCGTCTTTACAATACACTTTCTCGCTCCGTTGAGGACTTTACTCCGATAGCACCTCCAAAAGTGAGTCTCTACGCCTGCGGTCCCACCGTTTACGACTACACCCACATTGGCCACCTCAGAAAATTTGTCATGGATGATGTTTTAATCCGCGTTCTAAAACACGCTGGCTATCAAGTTAAATTTGTTAGAAATATTACAGATGTTGGTGAGCTGACCTCTGGCAGTGACACGGGAGAAGATAAACTCGAAAAAGGGGCGAAGAAATATAATAAATCTGTCTGGGAAATTGCCAAAGAGTTCGAAAATTATTTTCATAAATCAATGGAGCTTATGGGGAATTTAGAACCCAATGTTAGCTGTCGGGCCACAGACCACATTAAGTCCCAACTTGCCCTAGTAATCGAATTAGAGAAAAAAGGCCACACTTATATTATCGAAAATGATGGTGTTTATTTTGACACCAGCACGCTTTCAGATTATGGGAAACTAAATCCACAGTCACTTGATGAGCTGCAAGAAGGCGGGCGTATTGGCGTCGTTGAGGGGAAAAGAAACCCGACTGATTTTGCACTTTGGAAATTTGAGAGACCTGGAGAAAACAGAGCTATGTCTTGGCCAAGTCCCTGGGCGGAGCGCAGTTTTCCAGGCTGGCATATCGAGTGCAGCGCTATGAGCATGGAGTATTTGGGTGAACAAATCGATATTCACACCGGTGGCATAGATCACATTCCGGTTCATCACACTAATGAGATCGCGCAATCAGAAGCGGCAACAGGAAAAGTGCCTTTTGTACGCTACTGGGTGCATCATAATTTTCTTCGGGTCGAAGGCGAGAAGATGAGCAAATCACTGGAGAATTTCTATACTATTGATGACATTGTTAAAAAAGGTTTTAGTCCTCGCGCCTTACGCTTACTTTTTATGGGTAGTCAGTATCGCGATGAGCTGAATTTCACATGGGATTCATTGGCTGCAGTCCAAAAATCCTATGATCGTTTGGGCAAATTGGTCGCGAATTGGGGAAGTAAAACCACTGAGAATTTATCAGAAAAGGCAGAAAAGTTACACGCTGATTTTTTTAACTATTTAGAAGATGACTTGAAAACTTCGCAAGCAACGGCGATCCTTTGGGAAATGGCAAAGTCTGATTTGAGCAATGAAGAGAAGCTGAGTTTATTCAGAGATTTTGACAGTGTTTTGCAGCTTGGATTTGACCAAGAAAGTGAAAAGCCTGATAAAGAGGCAATTCCTGAAGAAATAGAAAGAATGCTGACGGAGCGCGCCACTGCCCGCGAAATGAAGGATTGGCAGAGAGCTGATGAGCTGAGAAATGAAATCTTGATGGCAGGTTACAAAGTCGAAGACGTTGCTCTCGGAAAGCAAACAGTTGAGCCGATTGACTAGAACTGTATACTACTTAGTATTATGCCAAAACAAACAAAACCACAAAGAAGATTAGTGATCCCAAAAAAGGGTAGGAAAGTCGCCGGCGTTGCCGCTGCTTTCGCCAATTATTTTGGTGTTGATGTCACTCTGATTCGCATAGTTTGGCTGATTCTATTTGTTCCAGGCGGATTGCCGGGGCTTATTCCCTATGTTTTGTGTTGGATTGTGATTCCGCAGGAAGAGTAGGTGAATTCTTTTCACCAAGAAATCTTTAGATTGCTTCTTGAAAATAGCAGTCGCTATTCTGATGAAAAAAAAGCTCTCTTCGTTGAAAATTACTGTGGTACACCTCGAAAGTTACTTGAGATAAAAACTGCTGATAGGCGCAAGCTTATTAAGTCTTGGTGTAAAGAAAACGCAAGAATTTCTAATAAACAATTTCTTGATTTGCTAGATTCTTTGTATAGTGGTGAGCTTTATGATGAGAGAGTTTTAACGGCAGATTTGTTACGATTTTATTCAGAATACAGAAAAAAACTGCCACTTAACTCACTTGGAAAATGGTTACTGCGCCTTGAGGGCTGGGCAGAAATTGATAGCACCTGCCAATCGAGTTTTGGCGCAGAAGAAGTTCTCGCGCGTTGGAACGACTGGCAGCCGTTTTTGACAAAAATGTCAGAAAGTAAGTCGACAAGCCAGAGAAGAGCGAGTTTGGTTCTTTTGGTGAAACCAACAAGGGAGTCTGACGATAGTAGGATAAAAAAACAGGCATTTGTCACCATCGAAAAACTCATGCATGAGAAAGACATTCTCATAACCAAGGCTATCTCTTGGTTACTTCGCCAGCTTATAAGCCATCACAAGGAGGAGGTTGGTGCATTTCTTGATGAACACGAAACTAAACTCCCAAAGATTGCTCTGAGAGAGGCAAGGCGAAAGATCGCTACTGGTAAAAAGTAACGAAAGACTTATTTTTTCTTCTCGAAAAATACAGCCAGAGCTGTGGTGATTGGTACAGCAAGAATAAGGCCAGTACTTCCAACAAGAGTGCGGGTAATTTCTTCTGCAATAAGCTCGTAAGAAAGTAATTGGGTCAGAGTTTGGCTGGAATCAAGAAACAAAAGAAGAAGTGGCAGAGATGCACCGGTGTAAACCAACACCAAGGTGTTGATTAGTGAGGCAATGTGATCATTGCCTACTCGCATTGCTCTGGTAAATAACTCACTGTTTGGCATTGATTTTTTTGCAGACTTTAATTCATGAACAATACTTGCCTGAGAAATGGTGATATCGTCAAGAACTCCAAGTGTGGCAATAAGTACTCCCGCTAAAAGTAGGCCACGAGGATCGAGAGATTCTGATGATATAAATTGTAAAAACATCATTTCTTCACTGCCAAAGCCTGTGAGATGTAGAAGCTCGATGCTCCAGTGAGCTAAGAGGCCGGTGAGAATAAGTGTGACAATTGTACTAAGCATGGCGACTGTTGTTTTTCGAGAGAATCCATGGGAAAGAGTGAAGGTTGCGGGAATGATCAGCGCGCTGGCTAGACAGGCTGCAAGTAAGGCGTTCATTCCACTCAGTAATCTGGGTAATAAGAATAGAAAAATTACTGCAAAGGAAAAAACCATTCCAAGAAGTGAACGAGCTCCCCACTGCTTTGCTACTAACAGCGCGATCAGTATAAATACAATACTAATTATCAGCAAACCATCTGACCTAATATAATCGACCACAAAAAATTGCTCTGATCCATCTGGAAGAGTAATATTCGAGACAAGCAGTTTATTTCCAGGTGAAAAACAACGAGCGTCCGAACTAAGCTCTGTTCCAGTTGAAAATTGCAGCTTTTCACCAGATCGCTCTCCAGAAAGCACTTCTACTAATAAAGCTTGATTGCACCCTGAGTTGGTCTCGAGTTTGCGCGCCTCAAGAACTTTGGTGGTGAGGAGCGCTTGTGTATTTCGCACTGAATCTTGCGCTTTCACAAACCCATGAAGCATGGGAGTGGTGGTGAGTGTAAAAAGGAAAGTGGCCGCAATGATGAAGTGTCTCATGTATGAATCGGTGATTTATAACCTCTAGTGTAGAGTACTATACACTTCGCGTAAGCTTACTGCAGTATTCTTTCTCAGTACTATTGACGATATGATGAAAGTAGACTAGACTTAGTCTAGTTATGAAAATGATGAACATGTACATGGCGAAAACTCAATTGTCCAAGTTAGTAGATTTGGCGTTGAGTGGCGAAGAAGTTGTTATTGCAAAATCTGGAAAGCCACTAGTTACCCTCATTCCTTACGAACCAAGTACCAAAAATAGGGTTCCAGGAAAATTTGCAAACAAAATAACTGTTCCTGAAGATTTTGACGCTCCAATAGCGGAGATTGAGGACCTATTTTATGGGGACACTCAGTCATGAAGTCATATCTTCTAGACACACACGCTTTCCTGTGGTGGGCCACTAATGATGACAGAATGAATGTTAAAACAAGGAGGCTGCTAATAGATGGTCAGAATGTAATATACCTAAGTCTTTGCAGTGCTTGGGAAATTTCCCTGAAGCAGGAAAAATTAAAGGACTTTGTTGTTGGTATTTCGATAAAGAAGCTATTTTCAGAAAGTCAGTTCAAGATTTTACCAATCGAGCTAAATCACATAGCTGGTCTTAATAAATTGCCAAAAATTCACAAAGACCCTTTTGATAGATTACTTGCTTCTCAAGCAATGTCGGAAGAGTTGGTTTTAATTACTAATGATAAAAAACTAGCTGAGTATCCGATTGAGACAATTATTTGCTAGTCAAATGTGCAAAGGTGATAGAATAACCAGTCATGTCACCACTTTTTCAATTACTATTACTTGCTTCTCTAGGTAGCTTTGTGGGCCTACTCGGAGGCATCGTCATGCTCTCCAGCAAAAAATGGTCAAATGTTCTAGAGCACCACGCCATTTCTTTCGCCGCAGGAGTCATGATCACCGTCGCCTTGGTTGGGATTTTGCCGGAATCTGTAGAGTTCATCGATCACGAGGCATATGTTGCGGTTCTCATCACTTTTTTGGCGACATTTCTCTTCGAGAGACTTTTCCTCGGCATTCATCACCATGACGAGCATGAAGGTTGCGCTTCACACACCAGTTCGATTCCTTCCGTATTGTTGGGCGATACCATTCATAACTTTATTGATGGCATTGCCATTGGAGTTAGTTTTCTTGTTTCTCCCGGACTCGGACTCGTAACAGCTATTTCGACATTTCTTCACGAAGTTCCTCACGAGATCGCAGATTTTGGAATTTTCCTAAAAGCGGGCTGGAAGAAGTCGCGCATTATTCTTGTAAATATTATTTCTGCAGCAGTGACGCTGGTCGGAGCACTAACCATTTATTTTTTCCCAGTCAGCGATTATCTAATAGGAATTCTCCTCGCTGTTGCAGCAGGAATTTTCCTCTACCTTGGTGCCAGTGATTTTCTGCCCCAAACCAGGGATCATGACCACGAAGGCTCTAAAATTAAAGGTATTTTGCCTCTGATTTTGGGAGCGCTGATTATGCTCGCAGTGATGGAAATTGTGCCGCACGGGCATTAAAAATTTGTTCTTTTTCTCTTTGCAACCAAAAACTGTGCCACCACAAATACAAGCATCAAGGCACCCAAGAACACAGACGTGGTTTTGGCTGAATAAGTATCGGCCATCATGCCGATAAAGTAGGCAGTCGCAAGGTAGGGAATATTCTTTATCATATTGAAAGTTGAGAGCGTGGTAGCTCTGTACTTGGACTCAGTGTTATTGTTGATCACCACACTCGAGATGTTGGAAAATACAGCTTGGAGTGCGGATCTTAAGAGTAGCGACAATCCACCCACTACAAGGCCTGCAACAGGTGAAATGATGAATGTAGCTGCCATTGTTAGTCCTAAGAGTAAAATGGCAGAATTTGCCGAAACATACTTTCTTAAGAATGGGGTGGCCTGTGACGCAGCTGCGGAAACCAGGAAAATCACCGACCACAAGACGCCCATCTGAGTTTCACTGAAACCAAACTCTACACCAAGAAAACTATTGATCATCTCATCAGCAATAACAACAATCACGCCGATGGATAAAAGCAGAATAGTCTGTGTCTTAATATCAACAGTTTTGGTAAGTTCTAGTAGTCCCTCCTTTGTTTGCTTAACAAAATTAGCAAGAGAAAACTTAACTGAATCAATGGCTGGTTCAGTTAAGAATAGACCAAGCAGCGTTCCAATTAAATACATTATTCCTGCAGCAATAAATGGAAGCCCTGGTGAGATGGTATAAAGATAGCCACCAATGACGCCACATACGGCCGGAGCTATCAGTTGCAAGGTATTCATATTGGATATGACTTTGTCGTACTCGTCCTCTTTTTTCTGTGCTTTCAAAGAATCATAGACGAGAGCCTCAAGGGTTCCTGATAAAAGTGTCCCGCCGAGCCCAGCTACAAACACTGATCCGACTAAGAATATAAAGCTTGGGGCAATCCCCATAAAAATATTTCCCGCGGCCTGGACAAAAAATGCGAGTATTATCGTTGGTTTCTTTCCGATAAGATCTGCAAAAGCCCCAGTGGGAATTTCGCTCAGAGTCATTGTGGCAATAAGAACTGTCTCTATTACGCCAATCCCAGCGTAATCAGTGAAGCGCAAATAATAGAAAATCCAGATTCCGAGCCAAAACCAGGTGTTTTTCAGAAAAGACAGATAGTAGGCGAGCCAGATGTTGTGGCGCATGAAGTGTATTCTACACTTTGTGTAAGGTTGGGTGGGTAGAATGTGGGAATGACGCCCTCACAATTGCCGTTAATAAATGACTATGCTAGTATAGTCACTATAATGTCAGCAACAATTTCAAAATCCCAGTTTAAGCCAAAAGCCTTGGAATATCTGCGAATGGTTGAAAAAAATAGAGAGCCACTCATATTGACTCATGGGGGCAAACCAGTAGTTCAGATTGTTCCCTATGTTGATGAATTTGAAAAGATTCGCAAAGAACTGAAAAATTCAGTTATTAAGTACGAGGATCCTTTGCTTCCAGTAGGGCTTGAGGACTGGGAGCTACTTCCATGATTCTTTTGGATACTCATTCCCTAATTTGGTGGGTCTCAAATAAGGAGAAGCTTTCGGCTATTTCGAAGAAAAAGATTTCATCAGCTGCTCTGAGTCAGAGCATCTATATTTCCTCGATTAGTATCTGGGAGATTATGTTGCTTGATAGAAAGAAGAAAATCTCGCTTTCTATGGATGCTACCACATGGTTGCAGCAAATAACTACTTTGCCAGAAATCACCTTGAAGCCGATTGATTTTGAGATTGCCCATTTGGCAGCCACTCTTGATTATCCTCATAAAGATCCAGCAGACCGCTTTATTCTTGCCACAGCGCAGTCATTAGCGATTCCTCTCATTACAAAAGATAAGCATATGCACACCTACTCACAAGTAGAAACAATCTGGTAAGTGCTACAATCAACTCATGTCTTTACAAGTCGGCATTGTCGGCCTCCCAAATGTTGGAAAATCAACTCTCTTTAATGCACTCTTAAAAGAGCAGCAGGCTTTAGCGGCGAATTACCCTTTTGCCACCATTGAGCCCAACGTTGGCATTGTCCCGGTGCCAGATATTCGCCTGGATAAACTGGCTGAAGTGGTGAAAACCACGGTGATTAAGCCAGCCACGGTAGAGTTCGTCGATATTGCAGGGTTAGTCAAAGGCGCTTCCACAGGTGAAGGTCTTGGCAACAAATTTTTGGCCCACATTCGTGAGTCAGCGATTATCTGTCACGTTCTTCGTGATTTTAGTGATGAGAACGTCATTCGTGAGGGAGCAGTGACGCCAAAGGATGATCTTCACACCGTTAGACTAGAGCTACAACTGGCCGATCTTGCCACCGTAGAAAAACAGCAGGAGCCAAAAGGTGCAGTCGACAGGGCTGGAAAAGAGCGTTGGCAGATAGTTTCTGCTCTAAAAAGGATACTCATAGATGCAAGAAGTATCAATGAAATACTGGCTTCTGAAGACAAAAAGTCGTCTTATGGTCTTACCCAGTTCACACCCGAAACAATTACTAAGGTAACTCACGAGCTTTCGCTCCTAACAGCCAAAGAAGAGATCTTTGTGGTGAACGTCGATGAGTCCTCCTTAGGTCGAGATTTAGCTGAACTCACGGCAGAACAGGCAACGCTCTTAGGCGAAGATGCTAATCGAGTGATTGTCATGTGTAATCAGATCGAGAGCGAGCTCGCAGTTCTTTCTGATGAAGATCGTTTCGCTTACCTAAAAGATCTCGGTCTTGATAGCGCTGGACTCGATCGCCTGATTATTACTGCCTATGACGTCCTAAAACTCCAGAGCTTTTTGACAGCAGGAGAAAAAGAGGTGCGAGCCTGGACGATCCCGCAAGGAACAGTGGCTCGTAAGGCAGCTGGCGTCATTCATACTGATTTTGAAAAAACCATGATCTCGGTGCGCGTAGCCGAGTACGCAGACTTTATTGCTCACAAAGGCTGGAAAGGTCTCAAGGAAATCGGTAAAATGAGGACAGAGGGTAGAGATTACATCATGCAAGAAAACGACGTAGTCGAGTTCCTTATTGGAAAATGAGATGAAAAGAGCAGTTATTACAGGGGCTAGCAGGGGTATCGGCAGCGCTTTGGCTCAGAGCCTGGCTCAGACAGGCGAGTGGCAGTTGATTCTTGTTGCCAGAAGTGAAGAAGAGCTTAAAAAATTTATTAAAGAGAATGGCGACACCCATACATATATAGTTGCTGATTTTGCTAGGGAAGAAGATGTCGATCGGGTGATTGAAACGGTCAAAAAACAGAGTGGCCAACTTGATCTTCTTGCCAACGTAGCAGGCATTGGAGTTTATAAAACTCTTGAAGAAGTCGAGCGCCAGGCCTGGCATGATTCTCTGGCGGTGAATGTTACGGCTCCCTTTCTTTTGACCCAAGGCTTAATGCCTCTTTTGGAAAAAACGGAAAATTCACTAGTTTTAAGCATTGGCTCTGGAGCTGGTTGCATGCCGATGCCTGGAAGAAGTGTCTACTGCACCACTAAGTTTGCGCTTCGTGGAGTCATGCTCAGTCTTTCAGAGGAAATGGCCGGGAAAAGCCCTGATATTTCTTTGATTACTCTTGGAAGCACGATGACTGACTTTGGCCCTCTTTCACTTGAGGAAAAAGAAAAGCAGGAACTCCAAGGAAAAACCTACTTGACCATAAATACAGTTATAAAAAAACTCATGGAAATTATCGTTGCTCCAAAACGAGAGAGCGAGTATACCTTGTATCCCTCGGCATATGAGGTACAATACTCGACTACATAACCAAAAGTTCGTCAGGCGAGAAATCGCTTGAACCAGTAGCTCACGAACCGGAGGCCTGACAGGAGCATTATGTCAATGAAATTATTACCGAAAAACGAAACTCGTCTCTATGAGATGACGTCCCTTATTCCAGCTAGCTTGACTAGTGAGGAATTTGAAAAGGTTAAAGCCGAGATTCTCGCAATTCTTAAGAAATACAAAGCAGAGGTTAAGAATCAAGAAGACTGGGGTAAACAATCTTTAGCCTATACCATCAAAAAAGCCGGCACTCGTTACGACGAGGCTCGCTATATTCACTGGCTGATCGAGATGCTGCCAACAGCTGTCTTGAAAATTGACACTGATCTTCGCCATTCAGTAACTAGTCTCATCCGTCACTTGATTGTCTTAGAAGAGAAGGAACAGCCAAAAACTGAAGAAGTTGCTGCTGAGCCTGTTGAAGAAAAGGAGCGTGAATAATTACGTCTTTGAGTTCTACACTTTATGTCATACTGACGTTGTAGGATTGAAAACAGTAACACGTAAGAAAGGATAGAAATGGCAGTGCCTTCACTAAATAAAGTACAACTGATCGGAAATCTCACCAGAGATCCAAATCTAAGATATACGGCTAAAAATACGGCTGTATGTACATTTGGGGTTGCAACCAACAGAACCTGGGCTGGAGCCGATGGTGGCGAGAAGCAAGAGAGTGTTGAGTTTCACAATATTGTCGCCTGGTCAAAATTAGCCGACATCTGTGGACAAATTCTTCACAAAGGCGACAAGGTCTATGTCGAAGGTCGACTACAAACCCGCGACTGGAAGGGTGAAGATGGAGCAGATCGAAGAACTACTGAGATTGTCATTGATAATATGATTTTACTCAGATCTAGATCTGGTGGCGGTGATTATAATGCTAGCGACGATGACTATGCTAGACAACCATCTGATGACGGAGCTTCCAAGCCAACACAGAAAAAAGTTAGTAGTAAAAAGAAAAAAACACAAAATGACGATGAAGATCAGGTAATGGAATCATCCAGTGCCGAAGATATCGCCGACGATGTGCCATTTTAGTAATTTTTAAGGGGAAAAATGATAAGAAAACCAATGAAAAAACCAGTTCGCCGTCGATCGACACCGATCATGACTTCGTTCTCGTATAAGGAACCAAGGCTTTTGGAGCAATGTTTGACTGAGCAGGGAACAATTCTGACTCGCCTCGAGACAGGCTTGTCCGAAAAGAATCAGCGTCGTTTGGCTGTCGCCATAAAGCGCGCGAGGTTCTTAGCAATGTTGCCGTTTACACAAACACTCTAATTGCTAGTTCTCAAGAGAGTCGATTTGCGTACAATGGTGACTCGCGATGAGTAAATTCTTTCACTGGCTTCAATGGTTCTTTGGCGTAGCCACTCTGGTCTTACTTGGTATCGCTGTCCAATTCCAATTTAAAGTAGCCGAAAAATATTTGCCTATAGAGCGCATAAAATCCGTTAGTGTCGCCGGCACATCTTTGGGTAAAGTCCTAAATGAAGCTCCTCCGCAAGAAATTGCTTCGCAGGTAGACTTTTCTGTCTTTTGGGAAGCCTGGAACTTACTTCAACAGGATTTTAATCAGACCGATAAGCTTGATCCAGTCAAAATGACTGATGGCGCTATTGCCGGCATGACCGCCTCACTAGGCGATCCTTACACCATGTATCTAAACGTTCATGATAACGAACGAACCGGCCAAGATTTGGCTGGAGCTTTTTTTGGAGTTGGCATTGAACTTGGTTATGTTGACGGAGTTCTTGCGGTTATATCTCCTTTGAAGGGGAGTCCAGCTGAAGCAGCTGGAGTTCAAGCGGGTGATCTAATTATTAGAGTCAAAGACGTGGCCAAGGATCTTGATGTCGCCACAGTAGATTGGACTATCATGGAAGCAGTTGATGCCATCCGTGGTCCGGAGGGCTCACCAGTTGTTTTGACATTGTTCAGAAAAGAAAATGGCAATGAGCCTTTTGAGGTTTCTATAAATAGAGGTGAAATTGTTGTTAAATCGGTTGAATTAGAGTTTGTAGAGAGCGGTGGTAAGAAGTCAGCTCACGTTTCTGTTTCTCGCTTCGGAGGCAGAACCATGCAAGAGTGGGATCTGGCCGTGGCAGAGATCCTCTCCAAGCGTAGTGAGATAGATGGCATTGTTATTGATTTCCGCAACGACCCAGGTGGATTCTTTGACGATGCTTTAAAAATTGCTAGCGACTTCATTCCTTCTGGCACGATTGTGACTCAGCGAGGAAGATATAACAGTCAAAGCTTCTCCTCTACAGGGATTGCTCGTTTGGTAGATATTCCAGTCGTTGTCTTGGTGAATCGCGGAAGTGCGTCTGCCTCCGAGATTGTCGCCGGAGCCTTAAGAGACAGATTGGGTGCTCCCATGGTTGGTGAAAAGACATTTGGTAAAGGTACAGTTCAAGATAGGAGAGAGTTATCTAATGGCGGCGCTCTTCATGTCACCATCGCCAGATGGGAACTTCCAGGGGGTGACTGGATTCACGAGACCGGTATTCCTGTTGATAAAGAGATTACTGACGATCGTGAGACTCCCGCAGACGAAGCGCTCAACGCTGCGATCGAAATGTTATAATTAATTCATGCCCAAGCCAACTACGCGGTCTTTTTTACTCGGTTTATTAGTTTCTGTCGTCATTCTTTCCTCGTTTTTTCTGGGGGGTTTGGCAGACAGAATTTTCGTACTTAGGCCCCTAGATTTTTTTGCAAGTCGTTCTGGTGGTATTTCTTTTGGCAATCCCAGTCGGGCCGAGGGATCTAAGCTTGGTCAATTGATCGAGACTGGAATGATGTCTTCGATTCCAGATGTAGTTGATGCTGCTTCGGAGTCAGTTGTGACAGTCTCAGCAAAGACGCAGCAGCAAGTTTTTGATCCATTCTCATTTTTTGGCATTAATCGTGGCGGGGCACAGGTGCAAGAGATTCAACGCGATATCGGAACTGGTTTTGTTGTTGGCACCAATCTAATCGTCACTAACAAGCATGTAGTTTCTAACCTTCAGGCCTCATACAAAGTCATTGATTTGAACGATGTTGAGTATGAAGTTGGCAAAATTTATCGTGACCCAAGTAATGATATAGCTATTCTTGAGGTTATTGGTTTTGATCATCCGGCCTTGCCGCTTGGGGATTCAAATATGATTCGCGTCGGTGAGAATGTGATTGCTATTGGTACAGCCTTGGGAGAGTTTCGTCATACGGTGACGACGGGAGTTATTTCTGGTCTTGGTCGCGGCATTGAGGCTGCCGGAGGTCCGCAAGTTGAGACTCTAGAAGGTGTGATTCAGACTGATGCTGCCATTAATCCTGGTAATTCCGGCGGTCCACTTCTTAGCGATAAAGGTGAAGTTATCGGTGTGAATGTAGCGGTATCTACAAGTGCCCAGAATATTGGTTTTGCCATTCCAATCAATGTAGTTCGAGCCTCGGTTGATAATTTTAATGAGACCGGTCAGTTCGACAGACCATTTTTGGGAATTCAATATCAGATGATTACAGAACAAGCAGCTTTGTTTAATGACGTCCCGCAAGGAGCCTATGTTGTTGCCTTGGTGCAAGGAGGCTCAATTGAATCTGCCGGCATTAAAGCCGGTGACATTATTGTGGCCATTGATGGAGTAGCGATCAAAGACACTGATCTAGCAACAATTCTCAATACTAAGAAAATTGGCGACGTAGTCACGGTGAGATTTTGGCGAGATAAACAGTTTAGTGAGACTAAAGTTACTCTGGTTGCGGCTCAGGGTTAAAATACTCTTCGCGAAGTTCTGTAAGCATATCTAAGATATTCCCCTCAAGCATTCCTGAAAGATTATGCCAAGACTGCTTGGTGCGATGATCGGTGATGCGATTTTGAGGGAAGTTATAGGTGCGAATTTTTTCAGCTCTTTGAGCGCGGCCGATAGCGCTTCTTGCATCGCCAATTTCTTTGAGTCTTTTTTCTTCTTCAATTTCCCAGAGTTGGGAGCGGAGAAGCTCCATAGCGATTTTTCGATTTTGTTCTTGCTTCTTTTCCTGGCGAGCAGTGATAGCAATGCCAGATGGTTTGTGAGTCAGGCGAACTGCACTACTGGTTTTATTCACCGATTGTCCACCAGCTCCACTAGATCGCATAAATTGCCACTCGATATCTTCATCGCGAATGGTAACAGCGCTAGCAGCTACCTCTGGCAAAACCGCGACAGAAGCAGTCGAGGTGTGAATTCGACCTTGAGACTCTGTTTCAGGCACGCGTTGAACTCGATGTACTCCGCACTCTAGTTGAAAAACTTCGTAGGCAGAGCAAACATTCTCACCAAGTTTTACAGATCCACGAATTTTGACAACCATGTCGTCGATGTAAGTGACGGCCAGTCTTTGCGTTTCACAAAATCTTAAGTACATGCGCAAAATATCATTGGCCCAAATTTTGGCCTCATCGCCTCCAGCACCTTGGCGAATTTCGATAATGCATGGTCCCTTAGTTGGCTCTTCGCTAGCCTCATCTTGTTGTTGGCCAGTGACATATTGTTCAGCAGCCGCATCAAGGGCATCTTTTTGAGCGTTTAATGATGCGAGTTCAGCCTTCGCCATTTCGGCAAAATCTGGTTCAAGAGCAAGCGCTTCAGTTTCAGCGATCTTTGTCTCTAAGTTTTTAAGTTGTTCGCTGTAGGGATGAAAATCAGTCATAGAAAATCTTCTGTCAGTATACGCGAGAAGCTTGCGTAAGACAGGGCGAGTGGTTAGCTATTGGGTGACAGCGGCTGGAGCAGCTTGTGAATTTTTGCTGGCAGAACGAACTTTTTGGCTCTGATCGCGCAAAATATCTTGGTAGGTTTGACGTGGTCCAGTAGTTGTTGGTTTTTTGGCTTGTTTTTTGCTGGCTGCCGCTTGTGCTGCCTGAGCTGCTTGCTGTTTCTTAAGGAATTTTTCGACACGACCCTGACGGTCAACAAATCGTTGTTCACCAGTGAAAAATGGATGACATTTGTTGCAGATATCTACTTGAAGAGAATCAGAAGTAGACCCGGTTGTGAAAGTATTCCCACAACTGCAGGTTACTGCACAGTCATCATTCCAATTTGCGGTTACGTGTTTCATAAGAGTAGCAATTATAGCATGGTTTGTTCTCGAGGGAAGTGGGGCGTCGGTGCTGTATACTAAAGCGCAATATGGACAGACTTTCAAAATATCTAGAAAAGAACCCAAAAAAAGCTCTGATTTTCGATTTTGATGGGACTCTGGCGACTATTCAGGTTCCCTGGGAAGTTTACGCAAAAGAGATGGTTCCAGCCATGGAGAAACTCTCTAAGAAACACAAGCGAGCTGATTTTGCCAATACTCATTATTTTGAAAATGCGGTGGTGGCTGAGATTGGTGAAGAGGCTGCGAAGAAGCGCTGGCAGATTTGTGAAGACTTCGAGGTGAATGAGTTGACCGGATTTATTGAGCATCACGAAATGACTAATTTTGTGAGAACACATTCTGAAAATTATGCTTTTGTTATCTGGAGCTCGAATGCACGAGTGACGATCGAGAAAACTCTAAAAGAACTAGATATTTTTCAGCATTTTAGCTTACTCGTAACAAAAACCGATGTTTGGATGACTAAGCCTAATCCAGAGGGCTTTAATCTTTTTATTAAACAAGAACTCGACACTTTATTACCTGGCTGGGAGCTAGAAGATGTCCTTATGATCGGTGATAGTTTGTCGGACTCAGGTGCCGCCAAAGCAGTCGGGATGGATTTTTTTCAGTGTACTGAGAGCGCGGAAGAAGACTAGAATTACTTCTAGAAAATTTGTACAACAAGTTGTACAATTAAATCATTATGAGTACAGTTCAAGCACTACCAATTTCCCAAGTCAGATCGCAATTACCCAGTCTCGTTGATGATGCCGCCGTGTTGTCTCGCAAGGTTCTTATTACCGTGCAGGGACAAGTTCGGGCAGCCTTAGTCAGCGCTGAAGAGCTTGAATATCTTGAGGAAACAGTGAGTGTTCTAACTGATAGAGCGACAATGAAAGCTATAGAACAGAGCAAAAAGGATGTTATTGCTGGAAAAACAAAGAGTTGGCAAGATATTAAGGCTGAGTTAGATCTGTAGTCATGTACGGCATTGAATTTACTAGGTCAGCCGAAAAGTCGTTTTTAAAGATTTCCAAGAAGGAGCAGTTTAGGATCTCAAACGCCTTAGATAAATTGGTTTTGGATCCGATGATTGGTAAACCCCTTAAAGGTTCCCTAAAAGATTTTTGGAGTCTTCGAATTGGAAACTATCGAGTAATTTACTACATTCAAAAAGACAAACTTTTAATCATGGTTTTTGATGTCAGACACAGGCGCGAGGTATATCGTCAACGCTAACAGTTTTCTGTTCACCACTCACCAAATTTTTCAGCGTCATCATTCCTGACTTTGCCTCATCTTCACCAATAATCACGGCAAATTTTACCCCGATTTGATCGGCGTACTTGAGTTGTTTGCCCAAAGAATCAACGCCTGGATAGAGAACAACATTGCAGTCTAACTCACGGAGCTTTCGTGCCACCTCGGCTGACTTTTGACGAAGTTCTGGAGAAAATACTGTGACGACGACATCTGCGGTCGACTTATCAGTTTTGAGTAGTCCAAGTTCCTTGGCCGCCTCGACCATGCGATCGAAGCCGAAAGCGACCCCAACTGCTGGAACTGTCGTACCGCTCAGATCGCCAATGAGATTGTCATAGCGACCGCCACCACCACATGATCCGGAACCATATTCTGGAACTACGATCTCAAAGATCATGCCGGTGTAGTAGTCGAGTCCGCGCGCCAAGGTTGGAGTAAAGACGATAGAGTCGGTTGGGATACCGAGAGAAATTGCTAAAGACTTGATCGTAGCTAGATTTTCAGAAAGATTGGTTTTCTGTAGATTAGAGATTGCTTCGCCAGCGTCGCTTCTCTCTAAGCCTTTGCCGACTAATTCATCAATCACTTCTGACTGACTTTTTTTATCAAGCTTATCGACTGTCTGAATGATCGAGAAAACATCGACGGTTTTTGTGGCAAAAGGCGAGAGCACTGAGAGTAGAGTCTGGCGATCATTGACGCGAAGTTCAACTTTGCCAAAGCCAACTTCTTTAAATGCGGCGTAGCTGCAGGCTAAAATTTCTGCATCGGCTATGGCATCTTTGCTCCCGAAAATATCAAAATCACATTGAGTAAATTCGCGGTATCGACCTTTCTGAGGTTTATCTGCCCGGAAAACATTCTGAATCTGATAGCGACGGAAAAGTCGTGGAAGCTCGTTTTGATATTGGCTTAGCAGGCGAGCGGAGGGCACCGTCTGATCGTAGCGCAAAGCCACGGCCCGACCGCCTCGATCCTCAAAAGAGTAGACGAGTTTATCGGCTTCATCACCATATTTGCCCAAAAGCAGCGATGCATACTCGAGAGTAGGAGTCTCAATGGGTTCAAAACCAAAGCGAATAAAAGCCTTGATCACTGAAGCCTGGACGGCATCACGGGCGCGTTTCTCGGCGGGGAGAAAATCTCGGAAGCCAGCTAGATTTTGTACTTTTTGTGTGTTTTTCATAGTTTTATCTTTTCTCTACGGATGTCGTGATTGTTAGTGTATCACCCGTAGTTTGTATTTGTATTACTTTTTCAGATGGTTGCTTTACTTTCTGCACATTTTTTAAAAGTGAAAATGCAAGTGACCCAGAGCCACATGCTGATTCCCAGACAACGCTGTTCGTTTCTTGGACATAAACAACCGGACAAATTTCATCAGCTTCATAGAAGATGAACCCAGCTGCTGAAATCATTTTGCTTGTGCTCTTGAGTTTTAATAGCTGTGACTGATTTAGCACTTTCTGTTTTGGGATACCGCGTACGAGTGTATACATTATTCCTTTGAAGACAACTCTATTATCTTGAATTAAAACAATGATACTTCTTGGTAATTCAACTAATATTTTGCCTTTCTTATATGTGGCAACAACAGGAGATTCAAGTCCCGAGGGAACTAGAGAGATAACGTTTTTTTCACTCAACTGCGATAGAACAAATGCTCCCGCCAAAGTACCGTTAATATTAAGTTCATTTCCCATCATTTGAAGACGAGGAATTACTCCAGATTCAATAAAGGCAACTTGTTCGCAAATTTCTGCCTTAAGTATTTCGCTTGCAAATTTTGGCTGTTCTGCTCGTTTAACCTCATCAATCACCACGGCAGTTATTTGCCCTGCGGTATCAATAAATTGTATATTTGTCATTTCTTCTTTCATCACACCAAACCATTTTGATCAGGAAGCATAAAAAAGCTCCCTGGTGGGAGCGAGTCTTTGGTTTGGTGTATTTTATTAATTAATTAAACACGAGAACGCACTCCCATTATATGGAGGGAGTGATGGTGGATGGCTAGTGTTTGACGATAATTGTTAATCATGCGTGGAGGGGATTGTAGCAGCCTATAGTTGGGGAGTCAACTTACTGGTACCATGAATCGTCTTTATGGCATGTTCTTCCCAGGCTATTTTAGCCTGTTTCGAGTCTGAAACAGGGGTGCTGATAGACTCACCAATTTGAAATATTCTCTCTAAAGCAGAGTTTTTGCTAGTTGTTTTTTTAGTTTGTTTCATTGCAAGTTAATATTAAAACACATCAAGGATGGAATCAACTTTAATATTAAAGTTCACTAAGAAATCGCCGTAATTTTATACTTTACTTCACCTCGAGGAGTAACGACGCTGACTTCATCACCCGCGCGCTTTTCCATGATTGCTGAGCCGATGGGGCTGGTCATAGCTAATTTATTATTTTCTAGATCTGACTCATGTTCACTGACTATGAGATAAGTTTTATTTCCCTTTGGTCCACTAAGAGTGACGCTGGCGCCAAACTCGACAATCACGTGGACGCGTTCCTCAACTACAACCGCGTCATCAAGTAGTTGATTTATTCGTCTAAGCTGCCTGCCGATCGAGCCGAGCTCGAACTTGGCGTAGGTGTAGGCGCCGTTCTCGGAAAGATCACCCATTTCTCGCGCGACCTTGAGGCGCTTCATGACTTCGACTCGCTCTTTTCGAAGGCGAGAACGATCACTAAGTAGTTTGTCATGTGCTTTTTTGGTGAAGGGGATCGGGTTGCTGATTTTTATCATAAAATAAATGCCTTGTTTTCTAGTATTTTCTTTTCATCTACATAAACGGTTGGCTGACTCACTAGTCCATCAATATGTATTGGCACGTTGTTTTCGCCGCCAATGGCGCTGCTATTGCCGAAGGCGACATGCACAGTACCGTAAGCTTTTTCAGCTTCAAGAAGGTTATCACAGATTCTGGCATTTATATTTGTTCCTATTCCGATTTCTGCTACTATCATTCCTTTTTCACCATATTGAGATAATTTATTATGCAAATTTTCAGCGGCCACACCACCCGAAAACTTAACTGCAATTCCGTCTCTAATTTCAACAGTGATTGGCGAATCAAGCACGTCATCGGCGATAGAACCATCGATCACGAGTGTGCCATTAGTAGTTCCTAGAAGTGGGGCAAAGAAAACTTCGCCACTCGGCATATTTAAAATATCTCCCTTAGAAAGAAAACCAGTTTCTGCAATTACACCGAAAGGACGGATGATGGCTGTGATATCCGTGCCTTGCTCGCTAGTGATGTGAATTATGTTGCCTTTTTGCAACTTTTGCTCTAGTGCTAATCCTAATTCTCTAAGAGAAGCATAGTCTGTCTCCAGTGCCATCTTGATTAGATTTAAGTCGGCCCCAGGGAGACTCAATGCCCGGCCACCAGAGAGGAGAGCGTTCTTCCCAGCCTGGGTGTGTGTGAGAGAAAAGTCAGTCTGAAAGACGGTCACACTCGCAACTGTGGCAGCAGCAATTATTTCCTCAGGTGGTTCTTCCCCAGAGTGACTCATATCATGTAGGCAAATAAGCTCGACGTTTTCTGAAAGTTCTTGGGCGGCTGCCGTCCAAATAGCGGCTTCAGTCTCGAGCATTTCGGTGACGGTGACGATGAGAATTGTTTCGTTTTTACTAAGTGCTAAGTTGTTTATTAAATATTGTGTGGCCAATTTAACAAGATCTATGTTGATCTGCTGGTCTATGGTTGGAAAGTTTGGTCGGGAGAGATACATGGTCAGCCATTGTAACAAACTTTGCTACAATACAGCCTGACAGAGTAGGGCCGGTAGCTCAGTTGGTAGAGCGCTGCATTCGCATTGCAGAGGTAGAGAGTTCGATCCTCTTCCGGTCCACAAATCGTTAAACCACCCGCGTCTCCTCATACCGATACCCAAACTTCCCAGGCAAATATACCCCTGGTTCTATAGTTATTGCCATTCCCGCAAGGATTTTCTGAGAGTTATTGGCATTTAGGGAGGGGGTTTCATGAATCGACAAGCCCAGCCCATGACCAGTGGTGTGGATGAATTCTTTGCCGAATCCTGCCAAAGAGATGCTATTTCTGGCCGCATCATCTAACATTTGTGCAGTGCAGCTCGGTTTTTCTAAAATGCTTACTGCGACAGAAAAGGCGGCTTTAACAATTTTTTCGATTTCCAAAAATTTCTCATCAGGTTTATCGCCAAACCAAACAGTCCTAGTTAAATCAGAACAGTAGCCATTGAAGCGCGCTCCACAGTCGATGAGTACGGCTGTGTTTTTTGTTAACTTACGATCAGTGGGTTGGTGATGGGGAAGAGCGCTGTGATCGCCAAAGGCGACGATAGTAGGGAAGGCTAGCTCGTCACTGCCTAGGTCGCGGAAGGTTTGCTCGAGGAGTGTTTCGACTTCTTGTTCGGTCATGCCGGCGGTTAGTTTGCCGATAGTCTGCTCAAGACCTCGTTCTGTGATACTGACTGCCTTCTTAATTGCCCCCTGTTCTTCGACATCTTTGATCATGCGAAGCTGCCAAAGCCTATTTGTGTTTAAGCTTTTTATCTCAAGGCTAAGTGCGCCTAAAAGTTCATACTCACTGACAAAAATTGCTTCTTTATCTATGGCTAAGGTTTTCAGATTTTCAGACTTTGTAAGCTCTCGAAGTTTGGCAGTCATAACCGTGGGGGAGATCGAAGGATGATGAGCGAGATTTTCCTGAATTGACACAGGAGAGAAGGCGCCATGACAGAGCAAGGCAGTTTTCCTTGTAACAATGAGAAAAGCTTCCCTCTCTGGCGTGAGGGTCTCAAAGCCAGTGAAGTAGCGAATGTGATCTGGATCAGCAATGAGAAGAGCCTCAGACGAAGCGACTCCTGTTTGGAGGCGTTGCAAGCGGTTAGTGAAGGACATGATTATTTTTCTTTGGACAGAGGAGCGAGGGAGCGGATGGTTGTGCCTGTGATGCCGTCTTCATCTTGGAAGCCGGTGACTAAAACGGTCAAATCTTTTTCGAACATTTCGGAGTCGATTTCGGTGCCGTCGGAGTCTTCGAATAAAGCATTTTTGGTGACGGTGATTGATTTTTCTTCGCTGTCACTTCTGCTAACAATGACCAATTCTTTGGAAGTAAGGCTTTTTAGTGTTCCAAGCAAGACCACTGGTTCTGGAGGACGCAAGCTTTTTGAGGAAACTAGAACAAAGCGGGGTTCAAAAGTGCCATTTTCTTCGACGCCAAGAGTAATAGCCCATTCATCAACAGCAATGTCATCGATAGTCACGTCTTTGCCGTTCTTAGTCACTGAAACATTTGCCGAGAGGGGGACGATGAGGACACCCTTGTGGGTTTCTAGAGTAATGGTTTCACTGGTGACGCGATCAATTTTGCCAACGAAGCCTCTTTTTTTAGTGGAGATTTTTGCGACAACTTCACCAACTTCTTGTTTCTTTTCCTCGACTACTTTTTCGATTCGTTTTTTCAACTCTTGAGTAGTTTTGCCGCTATCAGTGGCATCATCAACTGCAGAAACCACTTGAAACGTACCTAGTAGTAAAACTACGCCTAAGATACTGCCCAAAATTTTGGTTTTTTTCATAAATTATTTAGTTTCGGCTGCCGGAGAGGCTTCTTTATCGGCTTGAGGCTCTGGTTGCTCAGATAATAATTTGCTAACAATAATAACTCGCTCTTGGGTGGCGCCGACTCCACTTTCATCGATAGCGTGAACACTCAGTATAGTACTTCCTTCCTCAAGTGCAACTGTAAAACTGAAGCTACCCGAGGCGTCGGCAGAACTTATAAATTCTTCACCATTCACAAAGAGGACGACGATTGAGTCTGGTGTAGCGGTGCCAGTGACAGTGACTTCATTTTCTTCTTGAACATGGCCATCTTCCGGACTGAGAATGGTCAGCATAGCTCCAGCCGGAGTTGGCGTAGCTGTCGCATCCGTAGGAGCAGTGATAGTGGAGCTTGTATTCGGAGTAGTTACTGCCTTGCGAACTCGATATAAGCCGTAGGTAATAATCAAGCCAAAAGAGAGACCTATCAGGATGGCTATGACTACTTCTTTTTTCATAAGGTAGGGTGCATTATAAACCAAGACAGGCCAAGAACAAACGTCAGTCAGCGTGGTATAGTACTGGCATGATACTCACATTCCACGGCCACTCATGTTTCAAATTAAAGGGCGCTGACGGCACAGTCGTCACCGATCCGTTTCACGAATACATCGGCTATCCTTTGCCAAGCATGAGCGCTGATATTGTCACCGTCTCCCACGATCACAAGGACCACGCTTCTTCTGATAAAATTCGTGGTACTGCAAGAAGAAAAAATCCATTTATTGTTGATAAGTCCGGTGAATATGAGGTCTGTGGGATTTCTGTTTTTGGTGTTCCTTCATTTCATGATGACTCAAAAGGCGCAGAGCGCGGACCAAATGTTATTTTCACGATCTTAATAGACGGCCTCAGAGTCTGCCATCTTGGAGATTTGGGTCATGAGCTTTCACAAACGCAGATTGAAGCCATCGGCAGCGTCGATATCTTACTTTGTCCGGTAGGTGGAACTTTTACCCTTGATCCAAAGACTGCTGTTAAAGTCATTCGGGCCATTGAGCCAAGCATAACAATTCCTATGCATTACAACACACCAGATCTTGATCAAAAAGTTTTTGCTGATCTAAAAACTCGCGACGAGTTCGCGAAGGAATTTGGGGCAGAAATTAAGCCTGTGGTTTCTCTTGATATTTCTCGAGCACAATTGCCAGAGGAGAACGAATTAGTAATTCTTGAAAGAACATAACAAGACATGGCACAACAACCGGCCAGGGTGCCACCCCATAATTTAGAAGCAGAACGATCCCTACTGGGTGCGATTCTTATTGATTCAGAGGCGATTATTTCCGTGGCTGATCGAATCAAGGCTGATAGTTTTTACGACCCCAATAATCAATACATATATGCAGCCATGCAGGAACTTTATGAGTCACGTCAGCCGATTGACGCGGTGACTTTGACCTCGCAGCTGAAAAAAAATAAAAAGCTTGGTGCCGTTGGTGGCTCCGCAGCCATTGCTGAGCTTTCCAATGCCGTCGCTACCGCCGCCAATGTCGAGCAGTACGCCAAGATGGTCTCCGAAGCGGCTATGCGTAGGCGATTAATCTCGATTTCTGGTCAAGTTTCGCAGCTGGCTTTTGATGATAGTAAAGAAGTTCAGGATGTTATCGATCTTACGGAGCAAGAAGTTTTTGCTGTATCCCAGACTAATACGACGAAGAGCTTCGCTCCTGTCAAAGACACCTTGGTGGAAAGTTTTGAGCGTCTCGATGAGCTCCAGAGATCTGGAGATGATCTCCGGGGAGTCGCAACTGGCTTTGCTGATCTCGACAATACTTTGGCTGGTTTACAGAAATCAAATCTGATTATTCTAGCCGCTCGACCTGGTATGGGAAAAACCGCCCTGGCTTTAAATATTGCCCATGCTGTGTCTGTTAAATCTAAGAAGAGAGTTGGTATTTTCTCGTTGGAAATGAGTCGAGAAGAGCTTGTCGATCGTTTGTTAGTATCTCAAGCAGATATTGACGCTTGGCGACTAAAAACTGGTCGACTTAACCAACAAGATTTTTTGAAGCTTTCCGATGCAATGGGAGTTCTTGCTGAAGCACCATTGTTTATAGATGACACTCCAGGTTTATCAATTTTCGAGATGAGAACCAGAGCCAGAAGGTTGATGGCAGAGCACCAGATTGACCTTCTTGTTGTTGACTATCTGCAGCTAGCTCATGGTCGAACACGTGATAATCGTGTTCAGGAGGTTGGTGAAATTTCGCAGGGACTAAAAAATATTGCTCGTGAACTAAAAATTCCAGTTCTTGCCTTGTCGCAACTGTCTCGTGCCATCGAGAACAGAGGCGAGAAGACCCCGCAACTCTCCGATCTTCGTGAATCTGGTTCGATTGAGCAGGATGCTGACGTGGTTATGTTCCTTTATAGGCGTGATGATGATGTGCCAGAAGCCGTCAATATCAAGGTCGCTAAGCACAGAAATGGCCCACTCGCCGACGTCGATCTCTTCTTCCGTGGCGACAGAATCAAGTTCTACGGCATGGAGACGAAGAGGTAAAATTTTGATTGCGAAAATTTATTGGGCAGCAACTACCGGCGTCATGCCGAAAAGTAGATAAAACAAAGTTCCCGACAAGACAAAAAACATCAGTAGAAAACCGACGTTTCTCTTGATTGCCAATGAGGACTTATCTGGATTTGGATTATCTGTGCTGACAATGATAACAGTCGCGATAATCACCCAGATCACGGCTCTGAGAATCAGCGACTGCAGGGTAGTGATGTCAAATAAGACGTGAAAAATTTCAGCTGCATTCATAAGTGCAATAACTATGATCTAAAGACGAGAAAATTGCAAGTTTTCCTCAGGTGAAGGTGGTATATAATGCAAATCTAGAGCCGAGATGGCGGAATCGGTAGACGCGTGGGTCTCAAAAACCCATGAGCCAAAACTCGTGAGGGTTCGAGTCCCTCTCTCGGCACAAGACAAAATTTTCCTATCTATAAATATCTTTTCGATGTTGGACGGCCTCAATGACTATCAAGGATTGCTTTGGCTGTATGGAGTACACAACGCGATATGGCCAGACTTTCAAAGATCTTTTGCCATGAAGCCTGCCAACCAATGATTTTCCTGAATCAGGTGTTTTTACAAGAAGTTCGATAGCCTCAAAAATTCGTGGTAAGTATTTTTTATCTATCTTTTTGAGATGTTTTTTTGTTTTAGGCAGGTAAACAATCTGCATTTTACAGTCCAAATTGCTTTTTCATATCTTCGTGAGAAGTAAAATTTTTGGCTTTTATATCTTTAATTCCCGCTGCAATATCTTTCATGAGCTCGGTGTCTTCTTGAATAGCAAGAGTCTCTTGGTACATTTCGAATTCGTCGGCCGACATCATCACCACAGGTTCATGACCGCGCCTGGTAATCTGATATCTTTTGGTTCCCTTGGAAGCATTCGTCAGAAGATCATAAAAATTGTCGCGAGCAGTGCTTGCAGAAAGAGAAGTGCTTAATATTTTCATAGTACTGCTAATGGTACTATTAACAATCTGTTTTTTCAAGTGTTAACGAAGAAACGCAATCGCCAGTATCACCACCACCTGCGGTGCTAAACCCACCCACATATTGGGAATAGAGTGATGGAATTTGCCATGGAAATTATTCAGAGGTTTGAGAAACTTTGGCTCCCACTTTAGAAAATTGCGCGGTGCCTCAAGAAAATCGGGGAGAAGACCAAAAAACGCTCCAATCCAAATATGCCACTGAAATAGTGACTCGCCACTTTGCCACAAGAAAAAAATTAATAAAGCCGTGAGTCCAAGATCGACAAACTCAAGCTTCAATGCCGTAGATTTTTTCCGAGTGCCATTCGAAAGGCCCGTGCCGACATCCCAGTGGGGGATCCAGTCTTGGACATAATGAAGGCCTATGGCTAGGGGAATATAGATGAGAGGATGGGTGAACTTGGAGGCGACAAAAGCGCCAGTGGTAGCGTGTGCGAGTGATAGCATGAGGGCTTAGTATACCTCACTCCTCGAGAATGATACAATACTTTAGCATGTTTCCTGTTATTTTCTCGATTGGACCTTTTGTCCTGCATACCGCTGTTGTCTGTAATATTCTGGCATTTGTCTTGGCACTTTACACTTTTTGGCGCAAAGGTCGCGAGGAGCATTTTGAGGAGCATCAGATCTTTGATACTTTCTTACTTGCAATTATTGCTGGTTTTTTGGCAGCCCGCATCGGCTACATCGCCATACATTTTCAGAACTTTGGATTTTCAGTTATTAAGTGGCTCGATATGTGTCAAGCTCCGGGGCTGATTGCAGAAATTGGAGTGTTGGCGGCTGCACTTGTGATTTTATATCGCGCTGCCCAGAATAAATGGGATCGTTTCGAGGCGTTGGACTTCTGGACGTTAGCGGTGGTGACAGGTTTTCCCCTGGTTCTACTTGGAATGTTTTTCTCGGGAAATGGCATTGGCAAATCTACAACTATGCCATGGGGAGTGGTCTTTCCAGGCCTAGTCGACCCACATCATCCCGCCCAAATTTATGCCTTGGTATTTTTCTCAGTTCTTAGCTACTACCTTCATTGGGTGGAGTCAAAGTACCGCACTTTCGTCTGGTATAGAGCCAGTCGCACTGGCGCCCAAACAGGCTTTCTCCTTGGAGTTGGCAGCTTGACCACAGGTGTTTATTTTTTGCTTTTGACGCTGGTTCGCCCCGGACAACTCGTGGTAGGTGGCCTGACTCTCGACTGGCTTCTTTTCGTCGCCTTAGCGATTTTTGGCTTCGTGGTTTTATATATTCGCTCTGGCAGGACGCTCTTTAGAAAACATCAGACTACCCCGGCACATTTCAATGACACAACGGTTTAAATTTCTAGTTGCCAGCTCCGCGATATTTGCTTTATTCCTTGATCAGCTCAGCAAGTATTTTTCGTCATTGGCCCAAGTGAACACAGGCGTTGCTTTCGGTTTATTGGCTGATAGTTTTTTCTCTGTCAAATTAGCAAGTCTTTTCTTTTTCGCCGTTACCATCTTTATCGTTTGGCAGTTCTGGTCAAATTGGCAAAAAATTCCCGTCGCACTGGGGATGTTTATGGGAGGGGTTTTTGGCAACTTACTTGACCGCCTTGTTTATGGCGGAGTTCGCGATTGGCTAACTTTACCATTTATAAATCTAACAAATAATTTAGCTGACTGGTTTATTTTTATCAGTCTATCTTGGTTGACCATGCAAATTATTGGTGAGAGAAGGAGAGCGAAATGAAAATTTTAGAATATCTCCTCTACGAAGATGAGGACATGCTGGTTATAAATAAGCCTTATGGCGTGGTGGTGAATCGAGCAAACACGGTGAAAGTGCCGACTGTCCAAGACTGGATGACGGAGTACTTAGCTGCGCAGCCAGAGCACGAGTGGCAGTCGCTGGTTCCTGCAGATTTCTCAACAGAGTACGGTACGCCAGAAGAGATATTTAGAGAGCGAAATGGCATTGTTCATAGGCTTGATAAAGATACCAGCGGCGCCTTGGTCCTGGCCAAAAATCCCGGTAGCTTAGTGGTACTTCTAGAGCAATTCAGAGAGCGAAAAATTCAGAAAACATACACTGCGCTTGTGCACGGCCATTTTCCTTTTGGGAAAGAAGTTATTACTTTGCCGATCGCGCGTTTGCCAAAAAATACCAGTAAATTTGGGGTTGTTCATGATGGTAGGCCGGCGGAGACGATTGTTGAAACACAGAATCATTTTTCAATTACGAAAGTAGGTTGGCCAAGCTACTATGGTAAATTTTCACTGGTTAACGCCATGCCAAAAACAGGCCGCACACATCAGATTCGCGTCCACTTGGACCACTATCAGCACCCGATCGTTTCGGATAAGCAGTATGCGGGTCGAAAGCACATGAGGCTGGATCTTTCTTGGTGCCCGAGGCAGTTCTTGCATGCGAGTCAGATCACGTTGACCAACCCGCGCACGAAAGAATCACTGACGGTGGAGGCGGAGTTGGCGCCGGATCTTAAAATGGCCCTAAATTCGATTCAGTAAGTTTCAGTAAGTCTGGGTTGCTTCTTAGGCTAATACCCATATAATACATACCAATTCTCTGAAAGGAGAATTGAAGCGAGAGCACCAATCCAGGTTGCTTTCGCTCCCAAGTAACAATCCCTGATTTCATAGGAAATAGGGGGGGTAACCAAGAGAGCGAACGTATCTTGAGGAGGTGTTTTTTTGTTAGTTGCTGATGCCGATCCAAAACGCGATATATTTCAGGTTACTCATGATGAATATGAACAGGGAGTCTTGTGGCTAAAGACATTTTTTGCAGAAATTGTTCGTTCGACTGCCCAAAAATCCAGTGAATTAGAAGTTTTTGCTGAACCTCTAATCATAATATTGATCGAAATCTTAGATGACCTAGAGGGCAGGGCGAATAAGATGGCAATTTTCTTTCGCGCTTTGTTGGATAGTTTGTTATCAGAAGAAGCGTTCGAAATATTAGATGAGGAAGCAGAAACAGTTGTATTTGATTTAGAGTCATCAGTAATGGAATTAGCCAATTGTGAGGAAGAGCACGAGATATATTTTTCTGTATTTCAAGAAATTGAAAAAATGTTTTTGTTTCAAGAGCTAGAGGGCTTGAATCCAGATTTAGCTAGTGCAAAAATTGCCGAAAAGTTGGAAAAGTTTTCCATTTTTAAATTTATGACCACTATGAAAGCCGGTCCAAATTCCCAGCATCAAGGGAAAACTCCCGTTGAGCATACAGCTAGAGCAGTTTATGAGTGGTTCCAAACAGCAAGTACTAGATTTAGTTGTTTGTTAGAGTCCGATGATTCAAGTGATCAAGAGCTAAACGTTGTGATTAGACAGTTTCGTACCGAGCTCCTTTCTGCAATGAGTCATGACGTTGGCAAGTTTCTTAATCCAAAGTTTGAAGGTCATCACAAAATGTCCTGGAAAACTATTGAGCCGACCATTAACTTTATTCTTGGTCGTTTATATAGCGATGAAGAACGCATAATGCAGACAAGACAGTCAATTAAGTTTTTGATAAATTCTCACGATTTGCCTGGAAATATTGACGCAACAGAGTCTGGGAAACTTGAGGGTCAAGCAAAGAAATATCACTTTTCATGGGCTATAGAAACTCTTAAAAACTTTGATTTGACTTCTGAAGACATTAGAGCATGGGCGTACTTGCAGAAAGCTGACATGGACTCAATTCCTGGAATGAAAACAGAGTTCATGGTAGCAAATTGGGCAATATTTTTGAAGCTGGTGAAGGATCTTGGTTTCTCTGACCTAGCTGATGGGCTAAAACTCGAACTTTCTATTTAAAAAACCATGTATACTGCACCAAGTGCATGACTGAATCCACAGCCCTTTTTGCTCTTACTTCACTTGACGGTCGCTATCAAAATAGCACCAAAAAACTTGCCGAATATTTTTCCGAATTTGCTTTAATTAAATACAGAGTTAGAGCGGAGGTAGAGTATTTGTTGGCGTTTGCTGAGATTACTAAAGTTGTTGAAATTTCTAAAAAAGATACGAAAAAATTGCGAGATATTTATCTTTCTTTTTCTGAAGAAGATGCTCTTGTAGTAAAAACTCATGAGGCCAAATGTCACCACGATGTCAAAGCTATCGAGTATTTTCTTCAGGATAAATTTCGTGAGCTAAGCTGCGAAAATTTGATTCCTTACATTCATATAGGGCTCACCAGCGAAGATACAAATTCAGTTGCGTACGGCCTTGCTCTAAAAGAGAGCAGAGATGAGATATTATTACCAACTCTTTGGGAGTTGATTGAGAAATTGGCAGATTTTGTGAAACAACATGCCGATTTACCAATGCTGGCACGAACTCACGGCCAAGCCGCCGTGCCAACGACATTGGGGAAAGAGTACGCTGTGTTTTTATCACGTCTCTTGCCTGAAATTGCCACTCTCGCTGAACAACCGATTGCTGCCAAAGTTTCTGGAGCAGTCGGAACTTTTGCTGCTTTAGAACTTGCATATCCGAAAACTGATTGGACAGAATTTGCTGAAAAATTTCTGGATAGCCTTGACCTAAAAGCTGACCCGCTCAGCACTCAGATTGTTTCGCCAGAATCATACATTCGTCTTTTCCAGAATATGGAGCGCATTAATAACATTCTTCTTGATTGTGCTCGCGATTCGTGGCAGTACATCTCCGATGGCTGGCTGGTGCAAACAGTGAAAGCTGGAGAAGTTGGTTCTTCCACCATGCCGCAGAAAGTGAACCCAATTGATTTTGAGAATGCAGAAGGGAATTTTGGTCTCGCCAATGCGCTTTTCTCACATTTCAGCGATAAATTGCCGATTTCAAGACTCCAGCGCGATCTCTCTGATAGCACGGTGAAGCGCTCGATTGGATCAGCCTTTGGTTACTCATTACTTGGTTTTGAGTCTCTAGTTCGTGGACTAGGAAAAGTCGCTCCTGATAAAGTTGCCTTAAAGAAATCCTTAGAAAACCACCCAGAAATTATTGCCGAAGGTTTACAGACTTTGCTTAGAGCCGAAGGCCATGAAGACGCATACGAAGCCCTGAAAAATGTCACACGAGGGAAGAAGATGTTGAGTACTTCTGAACTGCAGGCAATGACAATAAAACTTGCCGCAGGTGTTTTGACCAAAGAAAAAATCGCCAACCTGACCCAAGAAACATACACTGGCCTTGCGACCAGACTTGCCAAAGAGACTCATAAACTCGTAAACAACTATAAGAAGGGGAGGAAGCATGCCAAGTAGACCGAACAGTTTTGCCTTTTGTGGAGGCGCTTATGGCGACGAGGGAAAAGGTAGGATTGTCGATCAGTATGTCAGTGATTATTCGGCCAAGGGTCCGGTTTTCGTTTATCGCGACAATGGCGGCTCTAACGCTGGCCATACGGTGGCATTTGGTAAGACCAAAGTCGCGCTACACCAGCTTCTTTCTGGTACTTTTATAGATTCTGCGACGACGATTCTCGGTAAAGGCATGGTTCTACACCCAGGAGATCTTCTAGAGGAAATTGCGGTGGTGAAGAAGGCTGCTGGCGGGACAATTCCAGCCAAAGTTTTCATTGATGAAATGGCGGTGGTTCTTCTAGATACGCACAGAGCTTATGAGGCAGTTCTACAGGACTGGCACACGGGGAATCGTGGCACGACGGGCCGGGGAATTTCGCCAGCTTACGTAGACGTTTTACTCAGACACCCAATTCGCATGCGCGATTTTAAGCCTTTTGACAGTGAAAAACTAGCTAAGCATTACAGACTTTATAGAGATATGTGCAAAGGGCTTGGCCAAGATATCGCGGAAAAAGAGGTATCTACTATGAATGGTCCGAAGCAAAAAGTCGGTACAGAGAAAGAATTTGTCGCCAGGGTGAAGGCGCAAGCCGCAGAACTAAAGCAGTATATTAGCGGAGTTTTTGATCTTCTTTCCGATGCTTGGTCAGATAAAAAAACTGCATTTGTTTTTGAGAAAGGTCAAGCGATTGGCCTCGATGTCCGTTGGGCAGCTTATCCAGATTTCACCGCTTCCGACACCACCTTCCATGGAATTTTGGGATCGACTGAGGGAATTGTGAATCCGAATGAGATAGAAATTCGCGCCGGTGTGGTTAAGGCGACCTACATGTCGAGCGTCGGAGTCCGTCAGCTCCCAAGTGAAATGGACGAGGCGCACGCTCACCAGATCCGTGAGGATGCTGATGAGTACGGGGCGACGACGAAACGCCCGCGAGATATTCTGTACTTCGATGTGCCGGCAGTTTCTTTTTTCACTAGAGTTGGGAATCTTTCACACGTGGTTGCGACGCACATGGATATTGTTTATCCAAACGAGCCGATTAAAGTTTGTGTGGGGTATACGCAGAATGGCAAAAAAGTAGGCTATCGCCCAGATCAGCTTTATCTAAATACTGTCAAAGCAGTTTATCGTGAGTTCGCACCTTGGGATGTTAAAGCTCTCAAAGCCGCAAAAACGAAGGCAGAACTTCCAAAAGAAGCACGAGACTACATTAAGTTTTTAGAGAAAGAACTCGGCGTGCCGATGCTGATGATTACTACTGGGGCGAAGAGGAGTGAGGGGGTGAGATTCTAGTAGAAGCCAAGTCGGATTTATGCTAGTCTACCTCATCTTATGATACTTCGAATTTACCATGATTAAATCCTCCCTCCCATCCCACACCTCCCGTTCCACAGCCTGACAAATCTTTCTTTGTATTTGTAATTGTCCCGTGTGCTAAACTCGGGTCATAGGTTGTTTGAAAGGAAGAAATGAAGAAAGATATAGTTTACAGTTTGGTCGCCAAGGAGCTTAGGCGCCAAAAAGAAATGATTGGGCTCATTCCATCGGAAAATACAGTTTCGCCAGAGGTTTCTCGGGTGTTGTCGTCGTGTTTGTCAAATAAATACTCGGAAGGGTATGCGGGCAGGCGCTACTATGAGGGGAATCAGGTAATTGATCAGATTGAGTTTTTGGCGATGGACCGAATAAAGAAATTATTCGCCGTGCCGTATGTGAATATTCAGCCATATTCGGGAAGTCCAGCCAATTTTGCCATTTATTTTGCCTTGATGCAGCCGGGAGATACTCTGATGGGGCTAAAACTCTCGATGGGTGGGCATCTTACTCACGGTCATCCAAAAGTGACGGCTTCGGGGAGATTCTATAACTCTGTTCAGTACGGGGTGAAGAAAAACGCTCGCATCGATTTCGCAGAAGTTGAAAAATTAGCTAAAAAACATAAGCCAAAAGTGATTGTGGCTGGAAACACAGCTTATCCTTTTGAGATCGATTTTAAGAAATTCAGAAAAATCGCTGACATGGTTGGCGCATGGCTTGTGGCAGATATTTCTCATGTGACTGGGTTGGTTGTCGCTGGTGAGCACATGTCTCCAGTGCCTTACGCAGATGTGATTATGAGTACGACTCACAAGACCTTTCGTGGTCCACGTGGAGCGATGATTCTCGTCACTGATCGTGGGATGGAACGTGATCCAGATCTTGGGAAAAAGATTGACTCAGCCATTATTCCAGGCCTTCAGGGTGGTCCACACAATGCCACCACGGCTGCGATCGCTATTGCTGCCGCTGAGGCGAACGCGCCTAAGTTTAAAAAATACGCCCAGCAGGTTCGTAAGAACGCGACCGTCTTGGCAGAGCGACTCATGAAAAATGGTATTTCTTTGGTCGGGGCAGGGACGGAAACGCACCTGATGGTCATTGATCTGACTAAGTATGGTCCAGGTCTTGGCACCCAGGCCGCTTTTGCCATGGATGTGGCTGGTATGTATGCCAACAGGAACACGGTCCCAGAAGAGCAGGGCTCGCCATTTTATCCGTCCGGAATTCGCATTGGCACGCCCCTGGTGACTTCTCGCGGTATGAAAGAGAGAGAGATGAAAAAGATCGCTGACTGGATCACTGAGGTGATTCTTCATGTCAAAGATCAACCGCTTCCTGCTGATAAAAAAGAACGAGCAGTTTTCCTGAAAGAGTTCCGAAAAAATGCTTTGAAGGATCCAGTACTAAAGAAAATCAGACGAGAAGTGAAAGCTTTGACGGCTGGGTTTCCATTATTTCAGTCTTAAGGAAAAAATGAAAATTCAGAAATTTGACCTTCTTGTCGCGCTTTATACTTTATGCATCATGGTGGCGGAGCTAATGGGCGGGAAAACAATTCCACTTATTAATATTGGCTCGATTCACTTAAGTGCCAGCGTGGCGATTTTTGTGATTCCGCTTTTATTCACTATCAACGATGTGATTACGGAAGTTTATGGTCCGGAGCGGACACGCAGCGTGATTCGCTCTGGTTTAATCATGATTTTCTTGGTTATGCTGGCTTCACTGTTTTTCACTTGGCTGCCGCCTTCTGGGAGATTTGCTGCATCAGAAGCTGCCTACGACACTATTTTTGGTCTGTCAGCAAGAATCTCTGCTGCGAGCCTGACTGCTTTCGCTTTGGCGGAGTTCTTGGACGTGGCCATCTTCGTGAGGCTAAAAAAGAAAATGGGCAAGCACGCGCTTTGGTTTCGCAATAACGTCTCGAACTTTGGAGCCCAACTTATCGACACTGTCGTCTTCATGACTTTGGC
>CAZPFX010000001.1:37265-62562 GCA_964586055.1 uncultured Pseudomonadales bacterium
ACGTCTCGAACTTTGGAGCCCAACTTATCGACACTGTCGTCTTCATGACTTTGGCATTCTATGTTTTTGGCACGCCGATAGGGGAGAATGTGACCTTTTTGTTCGGACTGATTTTGCCGTACTGGCTTCTGAAGTGTGCTTTGTCGGTGATCGAGACACCGTTGGTGTATCTTGGCATAAAGTGGCTTAAAAGTGACATTGAATCGGGAAAAAAGCAATGAAGATAACTCTTGCCATGGTGATGTCGGCCGACGGCAGAACGACCAGGGGAGATGACCCGAATATCTATTCTTGGACTTCACCAGAAGATCAGGAGCATTTTTTCTCACTCATTGCTGAAAATAATCTGATTATCATGGGCAGAAAAACCTATGAGTCTGCAGCCGAGAAGATTCGACTTGCTCCCGAGAGGCTCAGGGTAGTGATGACAAAAAGTCCAGATTCGTATGCCGATTTTGTAGTCAAAGGCCAGTTGGAGTTTAGTGATGAAGAGCCCGCGGCACTGATTGATCGACTAGATGAGAAGGGCTTTGCTCATGCTTTACTTGTCGGTGGCGAAACCCTGAGCTGGCATTTTCTAAAAGCAGGACTAGTTGACGAGCTTCTTCTGACAGTAGAGCCACAACTTTTTGGCTCAGGGGCTGGGCTTTTCAGCGGTCCACTTGATTCTTTGAGGCTAGAGCTTCTTGAACAAAAACAACTTAATGAGCAAGGTACGGTCTTATTTAGATATAAGGTATAATAATCATATGAGAAATTGGTCGACAGATACGAGTAAAATGAACAAAAATTCATTGGAATACCAGACTTGGAAGCTTGAAAACCAAATAAATTTTGGTTTAGAGAATGGTGAGAAATTGCAAAGATCAAATCTCTCACTTTTACTTCCAAAAATAAATATAGACGAACACAAAAGAACTTTTCTGCAATTTATTCTCAATCATGCTCAAGCCAACTAAAATAAACAGAAAAATTGGAGCTCATGTATCCGCAGCCGGAGGCATAGATAAGGCCATCGTTCGGGTCTCCGAAATCGGTGGAAATTGTCTCCAACTTTTTTCTGGTAGTCCGCGCGTTTGGGCGAAGAAATCTTTAGAAGAACATCCGGTAGATAAATTTGACTCGAATAGAAAAAAATACAATGTCTCACCAATCTTTACACATGCCCTTTATCTAGTGAATTTAGCCTCCGACAAGGAAGAAAACATTCGTAAGTCTTTCGCGTCCTTAAAGTACGAACTGGAGTTCGATAGTCTCATAAAAGGATCGGGAATTATTGTTCATTTGGGCAGCCATCAGGGTCGAGGTTGGGATGATTCTCGCGAGCAGATTGTGGGTCACATTGATCAGCTACTTTCAGAGACACCAGATGACTCAACATTCCTAATTGAAAACTCAGCAGGGCAGAATGGCAAAATAGCTTCTAATCTTGAAGAAATTCGTTGGTTATTTGATGAGTTGGAGAAAAGAAATAAGTGGGTGAGTAAGGGAAGACTAGCCTGGTGCTTTGATACTTGCCACGCCTTTGCTACTGGATATCGCTTGGGAGATCCGGCCAAAATTGCCAAAGATGAAAAATCAGCTATTAAGGCTATTAGCGATCTGAAGCTTTGGGAGACTCTGAAAGTTATTCATGTTAATGACAGCAAAGACCCATTTGGTAGTGGGCGAGACAGGCACGATAATATCGGTGATGGCACGATTCCAGCTCACGAACTAAAATTTTTCCTGAATTACGAGAAGCTTACTGGAATTCCACTTATTCTCGAGGTGCCTGGGATTGATAAGAAGGGGCCGGATAAGGAGAATGTTGAGAGAGTAAAAACACTAATAAAAAACTAAATCAAATAGTCAGTTATTTGTTTTTTAATTTTCTCTAAGTTTATGGTGAACTCAACACTTGAGCTATCTTCTGGAACATGGCTTTTATTGGCGAATTTTTGAACATTTGCTAGAGATGGAGCGTTGTGAGACATCACTGATGCAGTAAGATTTTGAAGAGTTGGTATCCCAGCAGAAATAACAATCCCAACTTCTGAAAGAAGTTTGCCCAGCCCCATATTGGGAGGCCAAACTCCCATACCCACTGTTGTGGAGGTCATATCTTCTGAAAATGATGAAGACATGTGTCCTAGGGGCACATGTGGGTCGCCAGGGCAGACTGCCCAGAGAACGGTTCTATTTTCAGGATTTGAGAAATAATGAATAAATTCTCGAATTGAAACAGTTCTTCCTGAATCACTCGTAAAAGGAGTGTTCGGGTGTAACACATCTTTGTGTGCAGAAAAAAAATGTTTGAAATGTAGTTCTAAATTATTTAAATGCTGACTTGAGTCATAATAGGCAAGTAAAGCCGACATGTCTTTAATTTTGATACCGAATGGGACAACGTAGACGGGACTGTCTGATCCTTTCAGCAGAGGATGGTCGCCTTGAAATAGCCACGGACTAATCAATATTGGTTTCGTGTGAAGATTGAACAGGGATGTAATTTGGAGGGTATCGATAAGGTTGCGGGCCAATAATTTCAAGATATCTTGATTTGGTCTTTGAGTGATATATCCAAGATGTAGTCTGTGAACAGTCTCTAATATGGCTTCCGCTTGAGGAGATTTTAACCCATGGGTATAGATACTTCGAAGTGCTGTTTGATAAGCTACAAGATCAGTTGGTGATTCCCTAATAATTTCAGGGAGTTGTTCAGTCAGGTATTCTAAATATTCTGGCGAGTCTTTTAAGAACCTTGACATTCCACCAAAGGCAATGCCGGATAATAATTCAACGAGCCTATCTCTGCTTAAAACTTCATTATTGCGATCTTGCTCTTTAGGATTAATCACAGGTTTAATGGTACACGATAGATCTGCCACTTGCCCAACACATCTCAAAACTGCTATGTTTCACTTGCTGTGGAACACGGTGTGAATCCGTGACTGTGCCGCAACGGTATTGGCGAAAGCCTGAGTCCGATCTTCAGCACACTACAATCTGACGCGCATCGGGACATTGGTTTGCTCCCTCTTTCGGGAGCTTTTTCATCCAAAAAAAAGTAGTGTGAGCCTCCACAGCTGTATATATTGATCTGTCAATTTTTTGGCAGTGAGGAGGAGTATGGTAGAGCGAGCAAAAATGTATGCTGAAGTAAACCCACTGGAGCAATTTAAAAAATGGTACGGCGGCTTTAGAGATTCCTTTGCGTTAATAGCTGAAAAACAAGGGTCTGCAGCTCTTTCAGTACTGTCAAATTTGAGAATTCCAGTTGAGGGGAGTCGCAATAAATTACCTCGTTGGGTTGAGGCTTTACTTCAAGCTAGAGCAGCAAAGTCACTTGTGGAAAAATTCGGAAAGGCAGAGGGATTGGCATCAGAAGCAGTGGCTTTTAGATTAGAGTCAAACGCGGCCCATTGGTTAGAGTTTTCTGAAGTCCTTGGGTCTGAGCTGGCGCAGCAATTCGAAGGATGGATAGCGGCTGTGTTTCAACGGTATTTCACATTGCTAGCAAGGCAAGAAGAAGCAGAGCATGAAGTTGAAGAAATGCAGCGGGCCGCAGTAGACGTACGACCTGAAGAAACTCATGACTCCCTTCGGTCCAGAGCTCAGGAGGTATTTTCGAGAGTGAAAGATAAACTGCAAAAGTCATTGATTGCTAAAGATGATATCTCTTCGCAAATTGAACAAATAGAAATTTCCGCTGTTGGTCCGCTTGCTCGCGTTATGCGCTTGCTCCATCTAGATAATTCTCCAACTCTAGTTGCCACCCCAGCCTAACGCGCTACAATGGTGAAACTATGAAACAACTCGGACTTATCGCCCTAGGCCTAATTGCCGCTTTACTTGTGGTTAGCCAAGTGGGGGTTTTTACAGGGAATTCCAAAAGAGATTCTCTTCCTATGGATCAGATCCAAACAGAAGAGGTAGCGGATGAAGCCACAGAGGCTTCTCCAGAACCAGTGGTGGCTTTCGAGTTTGGTGCCATAGAGGATGACACGATCGCGTTCGACCTCCTGAAGGAATCTGCGGAGGTTGTCTACGATGAATACGATTTTGGGGTGATGGTGACTAGTATTAATGGCATGGCGGCCGACGACGACCACTATTGGGCACTCTATGTGAATGGAGAATATGCGCCAGCAGGTGCTGATGCAACCGTGCTTGCCACAGGTGATACGATGCGATGGGTATATGAAAAAATTGACAAATCTCCATTTTAATAAACGTTTTCTGAACATTTCCGGTGCCGCGCTTGTCTTTGCGTCGCGGTTTGGATTTTTGCCGGCCAACGTCAGTCCTTTGGGAAGCTTTGGTTATTTCAGTCGCCAATTTGGCTGGTACTTTCTTAGCATTATCGCTTTTGACGTTTTACGCGGAGGTTTTTATCCCGGCTTTTTGTTTACCTATCTAGGATTTTTAATGTACCCATTATTTGGCTTTTTTGCCGGTAAATCGATGAGAAAAAGATCTATACTCTTACCACTTGCATCGCTGAGTTTCTTTCTAGTCTCGAATTTTGGCGTCTGGTTATCATGGTATCCACACACCTTAGAAGGTCTGATTAGTTGTTACACTTTGGCTTTGCCATTTTATCGAAACACCCTAATTGGAGACGGTTTATTCGGAGGTTCGATGCTGATTTATCAACTTCTAAAAGAGCAGAGGACGCTGAGCTTTATTTCAAATAAATTGGGTTTCTCATTATGAAGATCTTTGATGGATATCAGAGAGCAGGGGAGAGAGAAAAACTTTTAGCAGAGCAAGTGACTAATTTGCAGTTATCAAAACCTCTGGTTGTTAGAGCCATTCTATTTTCGGAAGATGCGGGTAGTGTTTTATACACGGGTTTAAAGAGAGAAGCGGCTGACAGGCTTGGGATAATTTACGAAACAGATGAATTTTCTCTGAATGACTTCACGGAGTTGGTTGTCTCTGCGATTAAAAAGGCCGATGACGATGAAGCTGTGACTGGAATAATTGTTCAAAAGCCCAGTCGTGCTGTCTGGCAGCGGGTGACTGGAGAGACCTCTTACGATTCTTACAAAGATTGGTGGTTGTCTCTGACTTCTGAGATTGACTTAGAAAAAGATGTCGACGGTCTTCATCCAGACCAAAAAGTGATTTTGCCAGCGACCTGCAAAGCTGTTTTGTATATTTTGGCGGAAGCATTGGGTGGTGGTCCAGACAAAATTGCTTTAGCCAATCACAAAGTTATTATTATTGGCAAGTCTGATCTTTTGGGAAATCCTCTTTATCGCGAGTTAAAAAAGCAAGGCGCTCAGGTTGAATTACTTGGTAAAAAAGAATTGTCTGCGCGAATGGAGACTGGCGAGAAGCTTCTCGATGCAACGGTGATTGTTTCTGCTACAGGAGAGCGTGGTCTAATTACGGGCGATATGATCAGTGAGGGAGTCGTTTTGATTGATGTTGGTGAGCCTCATGGAGATGTAGATAGACTGACTGTTGGTGAAAAACCAAGCTTTATTACCCCGGTCCCTGGTGGGGTTGGCCCGATGACGGTGGTCTCTCTCATGGAGAATGTGGTCGATATGCTACAATACCCACCTAGTAATAATTTGTAACCAGTGTTCGCTTATCCGTCGTCCTGAATTTGGATATGCGCGCACCACTAGCGAGAGCTAGAAAGTAAGGACAGTATGAACGCACAATTTTCCAATCTCCCAGAGAAATCCCCAGAGGCAGATTTAGCAGAACTACTTGAGGCAGGATGTCATTTTGGCCATCAAAAGGTCAAGTGGAATCCAAAAATGCGCGAGTGGATCTACATGGAGAAGGATGGCATTCATATTTTTGATCTTGTCAAAACAGCTTCGCAATTGAAAAAAGCCTATGATGCTGCCTACATGTTGGGTGCAGAAGGCAAAAGTTTGGTTTTCGTTGGTACAAAAAGACAAGCCCGGGATCTTATCCAAACTGCGGCAACAAGCTGCGGCGCTTCATACATTTTGTCTCGCTGGCTCGGAGGACTCTTAACTAACTGGACACAAGTTCGAAAGTCTCTTAAGAAAATGATTAAGATCGAGGAAGGTCTCGAATCTGGTGCTTACAAGGGTTATACCAAGTACGAGCGCGTTCAATTAGAAAAAGAGATGAATAAGCTTAAGCGCTTTTTCCAGGGTATCCGCACTCTTTCTCAAATTCCAGATTGTTTATTCGTTATCGACACCGTTCGTGAGGACATTGCCGTTACTGAAGCTCAAATTACTGGAGTCCCAATCATTGGTATTTGCGACAGCAACAGTAATCCAGACGGAATTGACGTGGTTATTCCAGCTAACGACGATGCGCGAAAAAGCATTGAGTTAATTGTTAACTTTGTTGCCGCCGGTTATCAGGCAGGAAAACTTTCTAAAGCTGCGGGCAAAAAGCCAACTCCTAAAAAGGTTGAGGCAAAAGTCGAAGAGAAGACCGAAGAAAAAACAGTCGAGGTAAAGACTGAAAAGAAGACTGAAGCGAAAAAGGAGAAATAATATGTCAAATTACACTTCTGCAGACGTAAAGAAACTTCGCGAAGAGACAGGTGCTGGAGTCATGGACTGCAAAAAAGCTCTTGAGGAATCTAAGGGTGATTATAAAAAAGCCATCGAGCTAGTCCAGGCACGTGGTATGGAACGCGCTGAAAAGAAACAAGACCGTGAGACAAAAGAAGGCTATGTAGCCAGTTATGTCCACACAAATGGCAAGATAGCTGCTTTAGTGGAGCTACTTTGTGAGACAGATTTTGTGGCCCGAAATGAAGAGTTTCGCGCGCTTGGTCAAAGTATCGCTATGCAGGTGGCGTCGATGTCGCCAGAGACTGTTGAAGAATTACTCGAACAAGAATTTATTCGTGACGGCAAGTTCACCATTGAAAAGCTTATGAAAGCACTCAGTGGCAAGATTGGTGAGAAAATTGCTGTGGCGCGATTCGTGCGTTACCAAGTGGGTGAGTGATATCATCCTCTTGTATGCCGCCATTCTCATTTAAGCTTCAAGCAACCCTCGGAAAAGCCAGAGCTGGTCAGATTACTACTCCACACGGAGTGATTAATACTCCTATTTTTATGCCGGTTGGTACGGTGGCGAGCGTCAAGTCGCTAGATTCAAATGATCTGGTTGGCGCTGGCGCGGATATTATCCTTGCCAATACCTATCATCTTGGCATCCGTGAGAAAACACTCAAAGCTCTCAAAGTCAGCGGAGGTATTCATGACTTCATGAACTGGCAGAGGCCGATCCTCACAGATTCTGGTGGTTTCCAGGCTTTTTCACTAGGAAATAAATTCCCGCATAATTCACGCAATTTTCTTGCGGGAATAACCGAAGACGGTGTTTCATTTCGCTCACACCTGGATGGGAGCGAACATTTCTTTTCGCCGGAGTACTCAATGGAGCTTCAGAGGGTTATTGGTGCAGATATTATTATGGCTTTTGATGATTTGATGCCAGACGCAACAAATTTACCTGATGGAAAAACTTCCTTGGAATTGACTCACGCATGGGCAGAGCGTTGCAAAATCGATTGGGAGAAAAACTCTCGACAAAGTCTGTACGGAAAATACCAAGCTTTGTTCGGAATCGTCCAAGGAGCTCTTCATCCAGAACTGAGGCAGCAGTCTGCTGAGTTTATGGGAAAACTTGGGGTCGATGGAGTGGCTGTTGGCGGCGAAACGATTGGCTACAATACGGAAGGTACTAAGGATGTTATGAGTTGGATTGAAAACATTTTGCCCAGAGAAAAACCCCGCTATGCCATGGGTATGGGGAGAGATCTCTCAGATGTCGCAGTCGCGGCGGGTTTGGGATTCGATATGTTCGATTGCGTTGGTCCGACTAGGTTAGCTAGAAATGGCTCACTGCTTGTAGGAAATCTTGTTTGCGAGGGTGAATCATTTCGCATGGAGTCAGAACATCCGCGTGGTCGCCTCAGCATTGGTCGCCAAGAATTTTCATCTGACATGAGAGTTTTAGAAGAGAATTGCGACTGCGCTACCTGCAGAGCAGGGTATGCCAGAGCATATCTTCATCACCTCTACAAGGCAAAAGAACTTAGCTATTTCCGCTTGGCCACGATTCATAACGTCCGCGCCATGCTTCGAGTCAGCAGCGAAATCAGAGAACACATTTTAGAGAACGGAGTAGGGGAGTGAAAAAAATAATTTTGGGTTTATCTATAGTGTTGACGGCAGTTTTGCTAATAGCGCTAACCCCACTTTTTCTTACAAAATTCGGGTCAAAATTGCTCTCAGGATCCGATGAATTGTATGTACTCACTTCAGACCAAATACCTGAAAATACCAGTACTTTGTACGTCGCATATACGGGCTCTGATCAAATCCAACCTCGGCTTTTTGCCATTGATGGATCAGAAGAAGTAAAAGTTTCTGGAGGGTACGGTCAGTACAAATTGGCGTCAGTGGCGCCGCTTCTAAAAATTGAAGGTAAGTCGGAGCAAGAAACAACTGCAGCTCTTGCTCGCGCGCTGGGCTTGCCTGTTAGTAGAATAATCACTCTAAAAGAACAAATTCCCCAACCGGCCACAAAATCGGAGTTAGTCAGCGTTTTGTATAAAAGCTTATTTAAACAGTTAGCTAATTTCACCATACCCAGAGAAGAACTCCTTTTTTTGGAGGCGGTGCGCCAAGCCCCTGCCTTGGAAGTTTCCTCACTCGAAGAATCTCAGAAGGCAATTGGTAGACTCCTCGATTTAACTGCTCAAGTTCAGCAGTTTTCTCTTTGTTCTGTAGCAATTGTGAACACGACGGGAGAGCCAGGGCAAGCGAGACTGCTTGCAAATATGTTGGAAAGAAGAGGTGGTAGAGTGATTAGAATAACTGATATACAGGAACAATCAGAGCGAACAACAATCAATTATCATTCAGAAGAGAGCTCGTGTGAGAGTATTATTTCAGTGGTAAAAACTTGGTTTTCAAAACCTCTGGATATTTCTGAGAACCCTCTAGAGACCGAAAAATACAGATCTCAGCTGGTGATTTTTATAGGAATGGATTCGATTTAGGAATCGTCATTATTGCTGTATGACATGCCGCTGTCTGGCTGCTTAATGTCATCAAGCGTTTTCTCAATATCAGAATCATGATTTAGAATCTCAACTGGTAGCTCTTCATCAAGCAAAACCAAATCATCCATATCTGAATTAGTGTTTGCTGTCGTTCTTTGAACCGGAAAAGAGAGCACATCGCCATTCTTTTTCGAAGCAAACTTTTCTTTAAGATAGACACTGCAGTTCTTAGTGCTGGCTGAGCGGATAGAACAGTGGTAAATATTGCCCGCCTGAATAAGTCTAGATAGGCGAAATGAGATATCTTCAGGAAGTGAGCCAACATACTGACCACTTGTTTCTATTGATATGTAGCGCTTTTTAATTTTTAGATCACAAATTTGACCTGTAATCAATGACTCGAGAATTTCTTTTCCTGATAAACGATGAAGCTCGACAATCTTAGTTTTTCCAGGCTCCTCAATGAACTGCTGAGCAGAAAATGAAGGTACGGCCACGGTTTTCTTTTGTTTGATAGTGGTGAGGTGTTTTTTTGCCAAAATATTAGTTTTATCTAAACCAATGACAGTTTCGAAGATACCCTTAGCTTTTTGAGTTTTGCCAAGCTGCAAGTAGGCTACCCCGAGACGGTTGAGCGCTTGAAGGTCGTGAGGAGTACTGTCGATGATCTCTTCGTTCAGAGTCGCCACCAGTTCCCAATCATTATTTTTTGCGGCTGAAATCGCCTGTTGTTTTAGCGAAAGCGGGTCGTTCATATGCTGTATCTCCCAATCTTTTCTCGGGGAAGGATAACGTCATGTCGAGCCAATGTCAACACGAAGTTCGAGGTATACTATGGATACAAGTTATTGTAGCTAGGAGGATGCATATGTCAGGACATAGCAAATGGAACAATATCAAGAATCGCAAGGGCGCAATGGATGCCAAAAAGGGTAAAGTTTTTAGTGAAATTGGCAAGTTAATTCGCATAGCTGTTAAAGAAGGCGCTTCTGATGATCCAGCCAGTAACCCTCGACTACGCCTTATCCTTGACAAGGCTAGGGCAGCAAATATGCCAAAGGATAATATCCAGAGAGCTCTCGACAAAGGTATGGGGAGGGGAGCTGAAGGAAGAGTAGTTCAAGAAATACTTTATGAAGCCTTTGGTCCAGGCGGAGTGGCGCTGATCATTGAGACAGTGACTGATAATCCTAATAAAATGAGTTCGGAAATTAAATTTGCCTTGAGTAGAAATGGGGGATCGCTCTCAGGTCCCAACGCCGCTCAGTTCCTATTTACTAAGGAAAATATTGATGGATCACTACAATTTATTCCGAATATGATTTTACCTTTATCTGAAGAAGACGCGCAGGCCTTAGAGAGCTTAGTCGATGCGATAAAAGAAGTAGAAGACGTAGAGGCTGTTTACACGACTGCTGGATAGAGTTTTATGCGTAGGAGAGAGAAGTTTGTTCTAGCAGCTATTGTATTGAGTCTTGGCTTGTTGGCTGTGCAGTACGTTGATTTAGAGCAACGCTACTGGGCGGTGCTTATCCTGAGTCTTATTTCTTATGCGGTGGCGGCGTGGGCCTTGTCAGAGGATCTTCAGCGAGTCGAGTTATCAATGCTAGTGCCAATTCCAGCTCTTTTTGCTGGATCAGTAGGTCTATTTTATTTCTTGCTCCCAGCAAATGTCGTCACTCGCTTCACCATTTTGGCTGTTTTTGGAATTGGAGTATACGCACTACTTCTTACTTCAAACATATTGTCGGTCGCAAAGGGAAGGACCATTCAATTATTGCATGCAGCTCACGCCATAGGCCTGTTTTTTGCCCTCATTGTTTCATTACTCATCACTAATACCATTTTTACGGTCCACCTGCCTTATTATCTAGTTGGTGGCCTTATTGGCCTGAGTCATTTTCCACTGGTAATCACTTCTTTGTGGGCAGTGCGCCTGACGAAGAATATCGAGGGAATCGTTTGGAAAACCAGCATATTGTTGACTTTATTGTTAATGGAACTCTCTATGGCTTTAACATTTATGCCAATAACCGCTTGGTTCGCGGCGCTGTTTATTATGTCTTTCTTGTATCTTGGGGTCAGTATCATCCGAAGCTTCTTGATTGAGCGTCTATTTACTCGAGCATTAGCCGAGTATGCCTTGGTGTCGCTCTTTATTATCATTTTGTTTATAGCCGAATTTCCATTGAAGTAACAGCCTTTTTCCGCATTTAATGCATAAATGGGGGAGTCTGGTGGGGCATTTAGGCCCAAATTCAACAGTTGGCGTTGAAGGAAATAAGCCAGCTTGTGGCATCTAGGCAGAAAAAACAGATGTTTTCATTTTGTGAAAGCCTGGCTGAGTGCAAAAATTCAATATAAAAGCACAGAGTAGGGGGAGTCAAAAAAATTTCTTCCCAGGCAAAAAAGGGGAGATGATATAGTTTGATATACTTGATAAATGTGGATAACTAAAATAGTTATAGGACTTAACCAGGCAGAAAATGCGTGAAATATGCCAGAATTGCTGGTGTGAAACCCTTGCGTATTAAACACTTTTGAGCCTGAAATTCAGGGTCTACCAGGCTAAATAGAGGTATTATCGTATATAACCCGAATACCTGTTTTGGTGTTTACTGGGTGAGAGCTTAATCCAAAGAGATAACTATTTTTGCTTTTTTTTAATTTTTCAAGCGAGTCCTTCTGAAAGAGAGATGTTAAATGACGCGCGTGCGTACTCGTTTCCTCTCCCCACACGGAGAGGCGCTGAGTGCTTGCTGAGTGGCTATTGTCTGATTGTTCTATGTCGCACAATATTACTTTTACGACATAAACTCAAGTATGAAACATGAAGTGAAAGCTTTACTTTTTTTGTTGTGTTTGGCTGGGTGTCTTTATCTTTTTGTTTTGAGATTTGTTTTCGCACTCTCTTTGATTGAGCTTCTTTGTCTTTTTAGTATTTGTGACTTTTTTATTTTCTTTCTGACGATGTCTAGGTCATCTTATAAATAAAAAGCCGTTTCTGAGCCATTTAGAAGCCTCATCATTTACCTGATATAAGATAAGAATTGATATATCAACTTATACCTGAGCGCAGAAAAACGTACTTTTGCTCAAAATGCCCATTCTTCTTTATTTAAAGTTGAGTTGATGACTATAACGATTGATTCTAAGAAAATAAAAAATAATTTTTACTGAGCATGACCAGTTTTGATTTATCTATTTTCAAAAATTTGATGAAAATGACTCGCCACAAAATATTATATTTAGGGTTAAAGACTGCTGAGAATTGAACAAAAACCAGCATCAAAGAATATCTTAAAACATCAAAGTATATCATTTATATTAGTTTGATGTATCAATCCCGTTCTTCAGTATTCTCTTTTAGCAGAATACAACACTATCTGCTAGAATAAGGGGAGTAACCTGATGGGTATTTTTATGGCAGTTTCTACTCTCCCCCATTTGGCTTTAGTTGCTTTTCTAGAGCATCTCGAGGTAGAAAGAAACGTGAGTAGATTAACTATTCGCAATTATACATTGTACCTCAGGCGTTTCTGCGACTGGTTTCAATCGACTGGCAACACAGATCTTTCAGAGTTGGATCAGGAAAAAATGCGGAAGTACCGTGTATATTTGTCACAATACTGTGATCAATATGGTAGAACCCTATCTAAGAGAACCCAGAGTTATTACGTGATTGCCATGAGGTCTTGGTTGAAATTCTTGGTTAAGCAAGACGTGCCAGTTTTACATCCTGAAAAAATTGATTTACCCAAGGCTGAATCTATACCAATGAAATTTCTTAACTCAGAAAAAGTTGAAAAACTACTGACACAGCCGTCTATTTCTACTATGGCAGGACTTAGAGACAAGGCAATTTTAGAGGTCCTCTTTTCTACTGGCTTGAGAGTAAGTGAGCTTATAAATCTTAATCGTGATCAAATAGACCTGGAAACCCGAGAATTTGGAGTGATCGGAAAAGGTCGACGACCTCGAGTAGTGTTCCTAAGCGAGAGAGCTTGCAAGTGGCTTGATGCCTGGTTGCGACATAGGAGTGACAATTGGAACCCTGTTTTTATTAGGTTCTCTGGTAGAAAAGCTACCCCTGTCGATGATGGTGAGTCTATGAGATTAACAACCAGAAGTGTTCAAAGAATCGTTGACAAGTATGCTAAGAAGGCTCATTTGCCGATTAAAATTAGTCCCCATGGAATAAGGCATAGTTTTGCAACTGACCTGCTTTCTAACGGTGCTGGACTGAGAGACGTCCAAGAAATGCTTGGCCATAAGAATGTTTCAACGACTCAAATCTATACTCACGTAACAAGACCCCAGCTGCGCAAAATTCATGATAAGTTTCACACCCAATAAACTAGCAGACTCTATTCTAGACTGCTAAAATGACAAATTCAAAACATTAATTGATATATCAAGCGTTATTTTCTAGAAAACTTAATCTCATCAATTTTAGATGAGACTTTCTCAAAATCTCACCTCTGGAACAAAAGCAAAAGCTTGCTGTCATATTTCTCATAATAAAAATACATCAATAGGTGAACTAACATACGAAAAGGCATCAGAGAGGCATTATATATATACTAATGTAATTATATATTAAGAAAGATATCAAAAGAAAAGTGATACAATACTCTTTGTTGAAAAATAGTTGGGCTCATAGCTCAGTTGGCTAGAGCGCCTGCATGGCATGCAGGAGGCCGCGGGTTCGAGTCCCGCTGAGTCCACCCTTTATTTTATTCGCTCTCCTCTGGAGAATCCTCAAGTTCCTTGAAAGTAAGTGCCACAGCCACGATTCTATCGGTTTTTTTCAAGCGCATTAAAATTACGCCTTGAGTTGGTCGTGTCAGCACGGGAATAGACTTCTTTGTCAGCGGTAATTTAATTGTTTGTCCTTCTTTAGTACTGATGACAATTTCTTTGCAAGAAGCATCTACCAGGCGTGCAGCTGCAATGGGACCCGTGCGTTTGGTGACGTCTGATACCTTTACGCCCAATCCAGAACGTTTTTGGGCTGGATACTGGGTTAGCTCAGTTCTCTTGCCCATACCAAATTCTGTGATCACTAAGAGGTGCGAATTTATTTCAGCCTCCCCCACCGCTTCAACACCAACGACATAGTCATCGCTCTTGAGGGTAATTCCCTTCACTCCCTTGGTATCACGCTGAGATGATTTGACTTCCTGCTCACTAAAACGGATGCATTTGCCAGAATGAGTAATTAACAAGATGTCATCATCTCCAGAGGTTAACTTTCCCCAGACTAACTCATCACCTTCGTTCAGGGTGATGGCAATAATGCCATTTTGACGGATGTTGTCGAATAAACTCACTGCTGTCTTTTTGATTAGACCATTTCGTGTGGCAAGACTAATGAATTTATCTTTGTCGGCGGCTTCATCAATTACTAAGAGTGATTTAACAGTCTCTTCTGGCTTCAGATTGACCAAATTAACGACGGCTGTGCCTTTTGCTTGCCTACTAACAGCAGGAATTTCATAAACTTTCAGTTTGAATACTCGACCAAAGTTCGTGAATAAAAGGACCATGTCATGAGTATTAGCTGACAGGAGAGTAAGAACTACATCCTCATCCTTCATTTTTAGGCCAACACTCCCCTTCCCACCTCTAGACTGTGAGCGGAAAGCGGATGGACTCAGGCGTTTAATATAACCTGTTTCTGTAAGAGTAATCACTGCTGGTTCGTTAGGAATTAAGTCTTCTTCGCTGAATTCACCAATCTTACCCTTGATGAGCTTGGTTCTTCTCTCGTCACCGTACTGGACAATTAGGCCCAGGGTTTCATCGGCAATAACTTTGATGATGCGCTTGGGGTCTTGCAGGAGTGAAATTAGGTCACCAATTGTTGCCTGGATGGCGTTGTATTCATCTTCGATTTTTTGTCTTTCAAGGGCAGCCAGGCGCTTGAGCTGCATGTCAAGAATAGCCAAAGACTGAATTTCGCTTAGGCCAAACTTTGTCATGAGGGCATCTTTAGCGACGTTGCTGTCTGCTGATGCGCGAATTGTTGCAATGACATCGTCCAGGTTTTTCAGGGCGATAAGTAGTCCTTCGAGGATGTGAGCCCTCTTACCTGCCTCGACTAGATCATGTTGAGCTCGGCGGACAATGATGGTTTGACGATGTGCTAAGAACTCCATTAGCATCTGTCTAATATTCATGAGCTGTGGTGTGCCCTCGCTATTTAAGGCCACCATATTTACTGGGAAACTTGTTTGGAGTTCAGAGTATTTAAATAATTTATTTAGAACAACTTTTGGCCTAGCGTCGCGCTTAAGTTCGATAGTGATCTGCATACCCGTTCGATCGGAGTCGTCGTTCAAATCTTTAATGCCAACAATCTTTTTATCTCTGGCTAGATCGGCAATTTTCATGAGTAATCTAGCTTTGTTGACTTGGTATGGAAGTTCGGTGACGATGATTTGGAAGCCGCCTTTTTTGGATTCAATGATTTCGGCTTTTGCTCGAGTGACTACGCGGCCTTTGCCTGTGCGATAGGCATTTGTAATTTCTTTGAAGTCATAAATTATTCCGCCAGTAGGAAAGTCGGGACCATTCACATGAGTGACGATGTCGTCAATTGTTGAGATTGTGTCAAAGGTACCAGCCAGAAGGGCTGGATCAGTTTCGGCAATTTGGGAGATGAGCTCTTCTTGCTTTGGAAGTGCAGCGATGGCCTTGATTTTTGAGACCGTTTCTTCACTTTGTTCGGCGCTACCGTTTTCGATCATGGAGATCAGAGCACTACAGATTTCAGTCAAGTTATGAGGGGGAATTTTTGTTGCCATACCAACGGCAATTCCTTCTGAACCCATCAAAAGCAGATTAGGCAACTTAGCTGGTAAGACTCGAGGCTCTTGAAGCGATCCATCAAAGTTATCAGCAAAAGGTACGGTTGTTTTGTCAAGATCAGTTAGAAGCTCAGAAGTGACTTTTGCTAATCTAGCCTCGGTGTAACGCATAGCAGCCGGACTGTCTCCATCAACTGAGCCGAAATTACCTTGGCCATCAATGAGTGGGTATCGCATGCTAAAGTTCTGAGCTAGTCGAACCATAGCCATGTAGACCGGGGCGTCACCGTGTGGGTGGTACTTTCCAAGTACGTCTCCAACAATACGTGCGGACTTCTTGTAACTGCTATTATGATGAATACCACTCTTGTACATCGAGTAGAGAATTCTACGATGGACCGGCTTGAGGCCATCTCGAACATCAGGGAGAGCTCTAGCTACAATGACACTCATGGCGTAGTCGAGGTAGCTCTGGCGCATCTCGGTTACGATCGATGTGTACTGGAGTTTGCCGTAGCGAGACTCTTCCACCGTGCCGATTTTTCCGGCTCTAAGTTCTTGATCTTCTAGTAGTTTTTGTTCTTCGTCAGTCATATTTATTTTCTTTAACTAAGCGCGGTTTCAATTGCTGGAGCAATTTCCTTTTTACGTGACATTTTTGCGCCTATATCAAGAATATTATCTTTTGTTTTTCCTCCAAATGCCTTCTCTGCAACTAATTGCTCAGACTCTGACAAAATTAGGAGTTTGGTATTCACCTTCAAGATGTCGGTGATGGCTAGAAATAACAAAGAAACTCCAAGCTTTCCTTTTACTTCCGTCATGGCCGTGAGTAGTTCTGTTTTTTTATTAGAGAGCAGCTCACCTTGTTCAACAGTTTCCAGCTGGCCGATCATGGTTTTCTGGGAAAACTCAAAAACTTTATAATCGTTTGTGACCATTTTTTCTGGACTGAGTGAGCTTATGTCTGACTTTGCCTTAAAAATTTCCAGGGCAAATGACTCAAGATCCTCAATTTCTGCTATTTTGGCTAGCTCAATTCCGAGTTCTCGATCTTGGCTTACGGTCGTAGCGCTTTTGAAGCCAACCGTGTCTGACAAAATTGCGGCCAACATCAGAGCAGCAAGTTTCTGATCTGGGACAAAGTCATTTTGTTTCATTAGGTAGTAGGCGATTGTTGTCGAGGAACCCCAGGGTTTGCACGTTAGGTAAATAGGGTTTTTGAAATTGCAGTTAAGTTTGTGATGATCAATAACTTCAACTATTTGCTCCGGCTTAAGCCCAGCCAGTCGTTGGCTTTCTTCGTTGTGGTCCACTAGAATAACGCGATCTTCAGGCTTTATATCTTCGAGGGTAACGAGTCTTGGAGTTGATACGCCAAATTTTTCAAATAGAAAAGTAGTTTCTGGATTTAGGGGATCAATGATGACGACCTCGGCATCGGTGTGGCCAAAGCATTCTTTTTTATGAAAAAGTTCGGCAAGAGCCATTGGAGCTACAACGGCATCGGTGTCCGGTTTGATGTGACCAATGAGATAGGTTTTCATAGGTTGCCTTATTAAATGTCCAACTCTGCCATCTTTGCGTGAGTTTGGATAAATTTCTTTCTTGGTGCGACATCATCGCCCATCAGCGTGCTGAAGGTTTCGTCTGCTATATCAGCGTCTTCAATGGTGACGCGCTTTAACGTTCTTGTTTCTGGGTTCATGGTTGTGTCCCAGAGCTGAGTCTCATTCATTTCTCCAAGACCTTTGTATCTTTGGACGGATACTTTGGCACTTGATTCGTGTTTAGAAAAATCTTCAATCATGGCGTCACGCTCTTCTTCTGTGTAGGCGTATCGCTCGGTTTTTGTTGTTGCGACTTTGAAAAGCGGTGGCATAGCAACATAAAGATAGCCACCTTGGACAATTTCTGGTAAGTGTCGGAAGAAAAAAGTTAGACCAAGAGTAGTGATATGTTCTCCGTCGACATCAGCATCATTCATAAGAATAATGCGATGATATCTGAGTTTATTTTTATCAAAGGTGTCGCCAATTCCAGCTCCAAGGGCAATAACCAAGTTCTTTAACTCTTCAAAAGCAACAATCTTATCTAATCTGGCGCGCTCTGTATTCAGAATTTTTCCTCTGAGTGGGAAAATAGCTTGGAACTTACGATCTCTACCCTGCTTGGCGGTACCACCGGCAGAATCACCCTCAACGATATAAATCTCGCATTCATCAGCATTTTTGCTTTGGCAGTCTGCGAGTTTTCCTGGTAGTGAGCTACCCTCAAAAACACCTTTGCGAATAACTGCTTCTTTGGCAGCGCGAGCCGCGAGGCGAGCGCGAGCGGATAGGAGGATCTTGCCGATAATGTTTTTTGCAGCCGAAGGGTTTTCTTCTAAAAATTCGGTAAATTTATCTTTAAAAACTTGATAGACGGCAGATTGTGCCTCAGTGTTGTTGAGTTTGGTTTTTGTTTGAGACTCAAATTGCAAATCATTCGAAGCCATTTTGACAAAAACTACCGCAGTCATGCCTTCTCGCAAATCTTCGGTGGTGAAAGACTCTTTATCTTTTAGTAAGTTATGAGCGGCGGAGTAATCACGAATAACTTTACTCAAGGCCATTCTAAAGCCGTTAACATGAGCACCGCCGTCGGAGGTCTTGATTACGTTGACATAAGACTCGAGTCGCTCGTTGTAAGTATCGTTATACTGCATAGCAATTTCGACGCCGATGGAGCGACCAGTTTCCTCGTCTTTCCAGCTATCATTGCAGTACATGACTGGATGTAGAACTTTTTTGCTCATATTTAGATGAGTAACGAGTGATTTAATGCCACTTTCGAAGTAAAAATCGTACTCTACTCCATCGATCAAATCTCTAAACTGAAAGTAAAGACCTGCCATAAGATAAGCGCGGTCTTTGATGGCTTCAGTGATGATTTTTTTACTAAATGAAGTGGTCGAGAAAATTTCTGGATCAGGTATGAAGCGGGCTATGGTGCCAGTTTCATAGGTAATAAATTGAGTTGCTTCATTTGGGAACAATTCTAAGACTTTTTCTTCGGAAATAGTTTTCGTCGGAGCTGAAGGAAAACCCCTGCTGTAAGACTGGTAGTAGTATTTCTTATTGCGCTTTACCAGAACTTGCATGACTGCACTCAAAGCATTAACTGCTGAGGACCCTACGCCGTGAAGTCCGCCCGATGCCTGGTAGGCTGTTTCTTCAAATTTGCCTCCAGCGTGGAGTTTTGTCATGACTACCTCGAGTGCTGAGACTCCAGACTCATGCATATCCACAGGAATGCCTCGGCCGTTATCCACAACGGTGATGGCTTCCTCGCCTATTTTGGTACCTTTGGCTAGCTTAATTTCTGACTCAGCGACTTTGCTGTAGTAAAGTTGAATAACATTGCCATATCCAGCAATAGCTTCGTCGACGGCATTATCGAGAATTTCTTTCGCCAAGTGATGCAGACCTTTGCCATCGGTAGAGCCGATGTACATACCTGGTCTTTTGCGCACTGGCTCGAGACCTTCAAGAACCTTGATGTCTTTAGCCTGATATGCGTTAGTTACTTTTGTTGCCATATTTTGATTTCAAGTAGAGCCAATGGTATATCATACCAGCCCTTGCGAGTCCAGCTAATTCTCGTCGAGATTGTTCAGACTAAAAAGTAAGTCCTCCATTAAAAGCTGCGGATTTATGTTTTTACCAAGCAGTTCTAGAGCGTCTAAACACAATTGCAGTTGGCCATGTGTTGAGTGAAGTGTAGAGCCAGTTGACTTTGGCATGCGGTCGAGACGAAGAGCTCGGCAGACGTTTTCAAGAGCCTCCTTGGCCTGATCTCTTTTTTTGAATTGTTCTGCTGCGGTGACCGCCTCACTCAGTCTTAATCCAAGCCAGGAATCGAACATTTCTAATGCTTTCTCATGTTGGTGTGAGTTTGCCAGACCTCCTTGATCATTAGAAAAAACTTGCTCAATACATCTCGAGCGAATTGTGGCTAAAAGTCTTTGCGGCTTAGAAGTGGCCAAAATTATCTGAGTGTATTCGCCTGGTTCTTCCAATAGTTTCAGGAGTGCGTGTTGTGCTTGCTCGGTGAGTTGGTCTGCTTGAAGGATGACGGCATAGCGGGTGTGATTTTCTGATCCACTAAAACTTAATTCTGCCTGAAGGACTCTCACGGCCTCGATGCCAATGGTGGCAAGTTCTAGGTTGATCCAGAGTACGTGAGAAGAGTTAGCTGTGATAAATTCGGTGGGGAAAATATCTCTGCTAGCTTTGCAGACGTCGGCTTGAATATTGATCGGATTTGGGAAAGCCCAAATTTGGCTGGTTAGGTAGGTTGTCATTGCTCGAAAAACGTTCTTCCTCTATAGTAAAGTCAGATATTATTAGTTATTTTTATGCCTGCATCTGCCCAGATCACCAGCGATTCTCAGTTCACTTCGACCAATTATAACAACCTCTTGGATGTTCTTGTTGCCCAAGGTCACTTAGATCAGGACATGGCCAACACCATTTTAGTGGAGAATATCAGTACAGGCAAAACTGTTGAGCAGCTGATCGTAGAGCGTAATTTAGTTACGGAACAGGATTTCACAGAGGCGAAGGCGATCTTTAATAAAGTCCCATACATAAATCTAAACGAGATTGGTGTTTTTCCAGAAGCGATTAATCAGCTCCCGGAGGGATCTGCCAGGCATTATAAAATGCTCCCTTTTGCTCTTGAGAAGGAACATGGTCTTCTCAAAGTCGCCATGCTTGATCCTCTGGATCTTTCCGCAATCGACTTTGCTCAACAAAAAACCGGTCTGAAGATCGAAGCGTACTATGCGATCCCAACAGTCCTCGAGCAAAAACTCGCCGAGTACTACTCACAAACTTTGTCAGGTGAAGTAGGCGCGGCTCTCGAGCAAACCACCCAACAATCTGAGGCCGAGATCCAAAAACGAGATCTCTCGGAATTGCAGGGAAAAACGATTAAGCAGGCGCCAATCACCAAAATTGTCGAAACTATCCTGGCATTTGCTATCAAGGCAAGGGCCTCAGACGTCCATATTGAGCCCCAGGAAGATCGCACCCGCATTCGTTATCGTATCGATGGTATTTTGAATGAAAAATTAGTCTTGCCCGCTTCGGTTCATGAAGCCGTGGTATCGCGCATCAAAATTCTTAGTAAGCTTAAGATTGATGAGAAGCGCATTCCTCAAGATGGTCGTTTTAATTTTCAGAGCCAGGGTCAGAACATTGATCTTCGCGTCTCTACTCTGCCGACCATCAATGGCGAGAAAATTGTCATGCGGCTTTTGCAAAAAAATCGCACAGTTCCGACTCTGCAAGAATTGGGTTTGACTGGTCTGGCGCTCACGATGCTCCAGAGAGCCATAAAGGTTCCTCATGGCATTGTGCTGGTGACGGGTCCTACGGGTTCAGGAAAAACGACCACGCTTTACTCTGTTCTCAATACGATCAACACGCCCAAGGTCAACATCATGACTTTGGAAGATCCCGTAGAGTACGAGATGCCGGGAGTAAACCAGGTCCAAATTAATCCTAAGGCTGGTTTGAGTTTTGCCTCAGGATTGCGCTCTTTCTTGCGTCAAGATCCGAACATTATTATGGTTGGAGAAATTCGTGATAGCGAAACTGCCGAGCTTGCCATCCAAGCATCTCTTACGGGACATTTGGTTTTCGCTACCCTTCACACCTCTTCAGCGGCTGGTGCTCTCCCCCGCCTTTTAGACATGGGAGCGGAGCCATTTCTTTTAGCTTCTTCGATGACGCTTGTAGCCGCCCAAAGAGTTATCCGCTTAATAAATCCAGGTTATAAAGAGACTTACACGCCAGAAAAAGAAGTCGTTGATGACATGAAGAAAGTGCTTGGTCCAAACTTTGACCGCTGGTGTAAAGAGCGAAATCAAGATCCTCAGAACCTAAAACTCTCGAGGCCAAAGTCTGATCGCCCACAGAATGAACCCGAGTTTAAGGGTCGGGTGGCTATTTTTGAAGTTATGAATGTTAGTGAGGCAGTTGCCAAGCTAATTTTGCAAGAAAGACCAGCTAGTGAACTAGAAGATGTAGCGATTTCAGAAGGTTCCCTCCTGATGAAACAGGACGGCTACTTGAAAGTTCTTGAAGGAATGAGCACAATTGAAGAAGTGAAGCGTGTAGCTGAGATTTAATATGGAGAAATTATGAATATTCATGACATTATGCAGTCGGTAGTCGATAAGGGTGGTTCTGATATTCACTTGAATGTCGGGCAGCCACCAATTCTTCGTATAGATAGTGTTCTAACCATAGTCGAGGGGGCGCCAATTCTTTCAGATGAGATGATGGAAAAACTCATCACTCCAATCTTGACCCAAGAGCAAAAAGATTATGTCAGAGTAAATAAAGAAATTGATTTCGGTTATCAATTTCAGGACAAGGGTAGATTTCGCGTCAATGTTTTTCATGCAGTTGGCTCTATGGGCGCCGCGATGAGGCTTATTCCAGACTCAATTCGCAGTTTAGAAGAATTGAATTTGCCTCCCATTCTCAAAGAATTTTCTGAGTACAAGCAGGGCCTGGTGCTTCTTACTGGTCCTACGGGTGAAGGAAAATCGACAACTCTCGCAGCTATGATCGATCTCATTAACCAGACTCGAGCCGAGCACATCATTACCATTGAAGACCCAATTGAGTTTAAGTACAAACCAGCTAAATCAATTTTTACCCAAAGAGAAATTAATCATGATACTAATAGCTGGCAAGTCGCTTTGCGTTCAGTTTTGCGTCAAGATCCAGACGTAGTGCTCATCGGTGAAATGCGAGATTTTGAGACAATTTCGTCAGCTATTACTATTGCCGAAACAGGCCATCTTGTTTTTGCGACCCTTCACACCGCTACGGCTCCAGAGACAATTGATCGTATTATCGACGTTTTTCCGGCAGCTCAGCAAGGTCAAGTTCGACAACAACTGGCGGCTACGATTAAAGCGATTGTGTCACAACGCCTCTTGGTAGCTCAGGGAGGTGGTCGTCGCGCGGCTCTTGAGATCATGATCGGAAATTCAGCGATTAGGAATCTAATTCGCGAAGGTAAGGCTTTCCAGATTGACTCCGTGATTCAGACTGGTAGCGAATCAGGCATGATGCTTTTCGAAAATCACTTGCTTCAGCTTATCCAGCAGGGTGTGATTAGCGAAGAGACTGCGCTTACACATGCGTTTAGACCAAAGGAAATGCTTAGATTACTTGGAAAATAAAATAAATGCCATATTTCACATATAAAGTTAAAAACAAATTTGGAGAGAATCTTAAGGGCACGGTCGAGGCTCGGACTATTCACCAGGCCGCAGAAGTTCTGAAGGAGAGAAATTTGCTCGTGGTCCACTTGCGGCCCCTCACCGACGACCCACTTGGTTTTATCAAAGCCATGATTGGCGGTGTCAGCAGTAATGATATTGTGAATTTTACTCGCCAACTTTCGACGATGATCTCGGCTGGTTTGCCACTCGCCTCTGCCCTCTCGATTCTTGTGCGTCAGAGCAAGCCGGAGATGTCGAAGCTGGTAGCGACCATACTTGAGGAAATAGAGGGAGGTCTGACTTTTGCTGATGCCTTAGAAAAACACGACTCAGTCTTTGATAATCTTTATGTACAGCTAGTCAGAGCCGGAGAGTTTGGCGGAGTTCTTGATCAAATTTTAGAGAGACTGGCCGACAACATGGAAAAATCCAAGGAGTTTCGCTCAAAAACTCGTGGAGCGATGATTTATCCAATGATTGTGTTAATTGCCATGGTTATTGTTGGCATCATCATGGCCATATTTGTTATTCCAAAGCTTACTGCCATGTATGTGGACTTTGGCGCAGATCTGCCGATGGCTACTAAGATTCTCATTGGTATCTCAGACTTTTTTGTTCACTTCTGGTGGGTAGTTCTTGCTGCATCAGTCGGCGGTACGGTTCTTATTAAGAATTGGCTCAAAACCGATTTCGGCAAGCTACGATGGCACAGGCTTCAGTTGCGCATTCCAATTTTCGGCGTCCTGGTGACCAAGATTGTTTTGACAGAATTCGCTCGTACGTTGGGACTACTATTAAATGCTGGCGTGTCGCTTTTAACAGCTCTTGAGATTGTGACCAAGGGTGTCACCAACATGGTTTATAGAACAGCTCTGGAAGATGTTAAGGCTCAGGTTGAGAAAGGAGCCCCCATGTCTCAAGGACTTGAGAATCATGAAGAATTTCCACCAATCTTAAGTCAAATGGTATCAGTCGGAGAAGAAACCGGAAAGCTCGATGAAATTCTTGATAAATTGGCTACTTATTTTCAGCAAGAAAGCGAACAAGCAGTCAAAAATCTCACCGCTGCCATGGAACCAATGATCATGATCGTTTTGGGAATTGCAGTTGGCGCCATGGTAATAGCTATTATTATGCCAATCTATAGCTTAACCAGTCAGTTCTAATGAATAAAAAGAATTGCCACTTGCATCGAGTACAAGAATTAGTATAGAGTTAACACTAACTGGGTACTTCCAGACAAAAGGTAATTATGAACAAACTCCGCTCACTCACAATTTCAGGCTTACGATCGGCCGGTTTTACCATGATCGAACTTCTGATCGTTATTTCTATTCTCGGTATTTTAGCTGTGGCTGTGCTTTCTGCTATTAATCCTGTTGAACAGATTAATCGTGGTCGAGATACTGGAAGTCAGTCAGATGCGGAGCAGCTGATTAGTGCAATTGATAGATATCAAGCCTTTCAGGGATTATTCCCATGGCAAGGCAACTCTGCATCTGCGGTACCAGTCGCTTGGGGATCAGTTGAAAATTCAAGTTGGCAGGTTGAAGATGTGAGTGGATGTGCTGTTTTGACTAGGCTTGGAAGCACCCAGTCTTCGCCAGCTATCACTGGTTGTGAAAGTAGTAATGAAGTGAAAACTTCTTTTGTTTCGAGAATTAGCGCATCAAAATACAACACATTGATGATTTATCATGGACCAAATGATGGAGACTCTACCTACGTGTGCTTCAATCCACTCTCGGATGCATTCAATGTAAAAGCTGAGGGTAGATGTGCGAATGATGCAAATAGTGAGTATGGTGCACTGCCAGACGACTTTCCTACTACTAACGCTTGTGCGGATCCATACTACTACTGCCTGCCATAAGATCGTATAACTAGTGATTAATGTCAAGCAATTTGTTAAAAATTGGCAAAGGAGCATATCTATGCTCCTTTTGCTTGTGGTAGTTGTCGCTACTTTCTCCAACTCGCTAAGTAATGTTTTTCAATTTGACGATGGAATAAGTTTTATAAGCAGCGCCAGCACAGTTTCTCCTTTTGCAATAAAACAAATTTTCGCTGGTGGTAGTGGCAGACCAATTGGATTTTACAGTTTCATACTAGGTGATTTAGCACACGGCGACTGGCTACCTGGTTTTCATATTATAAATATCGGCCTGCATGCAATTGCGTCCA
>CAZPFX010000001.1:62662-66277 GCA_964586055.1 uncultured Pseudomonadales bacterium
GACTGGCTACCTGGTTTTCATATTATAAATATCGGCCTGCATGCAATTGCGTCCATAGGTGTTTTTCTGCTAACTGAGAGGCTAATTTCACTAACTGAGTTTCGCAAGAAATTCTCGAAAGAACAGCTCTGGTTTATTCCTCTTGCCGCTAGTCTTTTGTTTGCTGTCCACCCGCTTCAGACACAGCCAGTCAATTACATTATCCAAAGAGTCACGATACTAGCTGGACTTTTTTATATATATTCCACCTACTTCTTTATTAGAGTTAATCAATCAAAATCAAAAGTCCAAAAACTTTTATGGGGATCTCTCTTGGTTTTCTCGTCTCTCGCCGCTTTCTTGAGCAAGGAAAACACATTCTCCCTGCCCGCGGCACTGGTCTCGGTTTATCTACTTTTCTTCTGGAAAAAAATCAGCATTAAAGAATTTATTCAAGAGAAGACAAGTTTGTTTTTAGTCTTTCTTGGGGTCTTGGCATCAGGTATTTGGTTAGTAATTCTAAAATGGCCAACAATTGTTTTTCACACCACCAATCAGAGGACACCTATTGGTGAGTATCTTACGCCCACGAACTATCTTATGACTCAAGCTGTTGTCATTACCCAGTATTTTCGCCTCACCCTGCTGCCAATAAATCTCAGCTTGGATCACTATGTGCCTCTGGTTCATTCGGTTTTGGAGCCCCGCTTTATCATCGGTTTTGTTCTAATTGCCGCACTACTTAAACTGGCTCACTCGGTCAGGAAAACCCAACCTTTGATTTCTTTTGCGATTATGTGGATATTCATTGCTCTGTCAGTAGAGTCATCATTCATGCCGATTAAAGACGTGATGTTCGAACATCGCATGTACTTACCGCTAGTTGGCGTTAGCCTTCTATTCGGACTTGGTATGTCCACCCTATTTGTGCGCATAAAAAATGGCCTAACTTTGCGTTTAATACTCCTCTCAGCCATCATTGGCGCACTCTCATTTATCAGTTATCAGAGAAATATTGTTTGGAGTTCTGAAGTCCTGATGTGGCAAGACGTGGTTAATAAATACCCTCAGCTGCCCAGAGCTCACTTTAATCTTGGTCTAAAACTCGCCGAACAAGAAGGTAAAGTTCCAGAAGCTTTCGTCCAGTTCCAGCATGCCATTGATCTCTATCCAGATCACTCCAAAGCTCATAATGCCATCGGTTATCTTTACTTGCTCTCCAAAGACTACGAAGACTCCCTGTTCCACCTCGGCCTGGCGGTTGAGCTGGAACCTGGAAATCAACTATACAGACAGAACTACGATGAAGCCTTCATAGAGTACGCCAGAAATAAAAACGACGATTCGTTATAATCGAGTCAATGTTTTCACCTCTCATTCTCATCATCGGCGCCACCCTTTTCTTTTTCGGCGCTGCCATTGGTAGCTTCCTCAATCTAGTTATCTATCGCACACAGACGGGTGAGCAATGGGTCAGAGGTCGATCAAAATGTGAGTCTTGCTCACACCAACTTTCCTGGTTTGAAAACATTCCTATCTTTTCATTTATCCTTTTAAGAGGAAAATGTCGTCACTGCTCCGCTCCCCTCTCTATCTCTCACGTCGTTGTCGAAAGCATGATGGGCACACTTTTCCTCTGGTGGTATGCAGTCGGCTTCTTATTTTTCCAACTTTCACAGCAGCCCTTCACAATCCTTCAGCCACTATTCTGGCTCCTAGTCGGCATTCTTCTGCTCATCATTGTTGTCTTTGACTACAAATACATGTTGATTCCAGATAGTGCCACCATAGCCCTCCTTGTCCTTGCACTAATCTATAGAGTCAGCCTAGTTTTGGCGGGAATTATGAGGCCGCAAGACTTCTTCTGGACCATCGCGGGTATGGTCCTCAGCGTCGCCTTTTTCTACAGTCTCTGGTACTTCACCAAGGGCAAAGGCTTCGGCTTTGGCGATGTGAAGTTAATGGCTCCCCTCGCCTTACTGATGGGTTGGCCAAGCCTCTGGGTTGGAATTTTTCTTTCGACCATCGTCGGCTCTGTCGTTGGCATCCTCATGGTTGTTCTTGGAAAAGCCGCCTTCGGCAAACCCATCCCCTTTGGACCATTTCTCATCCTGGGAACAGTCCTGAGTCTCATCTGGGGAGATGCGCTAGTGGCCTGGTATGTTACACTGATATAAGCCTCACGCTTCGTGGTGGTTTAGGGTGCTATGCGGGTCTTACGGACAATACTTACTACTTTTCTTGTTCTTGCTCTTCTAAGCATTGGTGCCTTGTTCGCAGCTAGAAGCGCTCTTTTGTGGTGGGGTTCATATTCATTGATCCAAGCGACAAAATCACTCCAACGTTCCGGCAGAGGTCCACAATATCTTAGACAATGTCAGCAAGAGGTTGGCTCCGACGTGAACGTGACTTTAACGCCCGAGCCACAGATGCGATTTTTATCAAATACGGAGTACATGGCGGAAATTCTCTGTGATGGCTTCAGTGCTGACCCGATTATTGTCGAGCGCTACACCCTGCCTGTTTTTGTGTCAAAAGTACCTGGTTCTGCAGGTTTGATTCTTGGTGCTGAAAAAAGCGGCGTAACTCTGACAGTCTTTGCAAAAGAGTTTGAGATTCTTAAATCACTCATTGGTTATCTTCCAGATTTCTTGATTATTCAAAAACAAGTGATCTTAGAGAATGGAGTTCTAACTATGAATTCTGATGAGACAGACTTGGGTAAATCACCCGTCTCGACATGCTCTGGCTACGGTTTTCAGTGTTGTAATGAACAGACCGATCTAGGTGTCGGTGAGAAGCTTGAGGGCGCCACTGGCTGCACTACCTCCTGCTATAGAAGCTGCACAAGAAGGCCCGTACTTTTATCGTTTAACACCCAACCAATTTTAGATCCACGCTCTAGAACTGTTTCCGTTCCCGCGGGTGTTGCCGTTACCTGGAGCTATGTTGCTGACGCAGGCCAAGATCCAAGTCTCACCGCCTGGATTGATTTTGGTGACGGCGAACATATGGAGCTTCAGGGAGAAAGTGGCACGACCGCGCATACTTATAAGTGTCTAAGCTCAGAATGCCGATACAAAGTCGAAATCTCACTCACCGATGCTTGGGGAGTCACCTCTGCCCCACTCTCCATTAGTACCATGACCGTAATAGTAAGAGGACAGTAGGAGTTAATGATGTCAAATTTATCTTTCAGAAATCGCAAGGGCTTCACGCTCATTGAGCTTCTAGTCGTGATCTCAATTATTGCCATTCTAGTCGTCGTCGGTTTAGTCTCATTCACTGATGCCCAGAGGAAAGCGAAAAATAGCGCCAAAATCTCAGATCTGAAGGCGTTGCAGTCGGCGTATGAGCAGTATTATGCGACGAATGATTTGGTGTACACAAGCGTTTCAAATTGTAGTCCAATGGAAGGAGCTGACTCTGGAATTGATAAAACTAACCATACTGGCTTTGTTAAAAACTGCACGACAACTAGCTACTGCGTGTGCGTTAAACTTGACAATGGTCAGGGAAATTCTAGTTCTGCAGCCACAGATTGCTCTGGCATGGGTACGGTCGGTGGTTATCAATGCATCAAAAATCTACAATGAACAAGCTAAGGAGAACATTTATGAAAAAAAGAAAAACAGG
>CAZPFX010000002.1:0-1895 GCA_964586055.1 uncultured Pseudomonadales bacterium
TCAAGAGGCGAGAAAAGTGATGAGATTAATCGCATTTTTTCTTATAGCCTGAAGATAAAGCTTTTGGCTTCTTTGGGCATTTTTATTCTGGGCTTGTTTCTGAGTCCTTTGATTATTTCTTTGCTGAATTTTGGTAGGCCAGAGATTATTTACTTGGCTTTTGGTCTGAATGTTTTGACGGTTTTGTATGAGCATGTGCAGGCTATGCTTCAGTCTTTGCATAGATTTGGTCAGTCGGTTTTGGTTAATGCGACTCAGGCCATTACTAAGGCAGTGGCAGCTGTCGCCCTGATTATTTTGGGCAGTACTGGCAGTATGGTGGCATTTATTTGTTATATGGCTGCGCCGGCTATGCCGCTGATTTTTGCTAAGAAATTGTTTCCCAGTTGGTTTAGGCTGAACTTACGACAAAATTTTTCTCGCGAGAAGTTAGCTAGTTCGTCTTTAGCCAGGCACTCGACTATAGCTTTTGTTTCGGCGGGGATTATTGAGAACATCGATATTCTTTTTGTGCAGGGGTATTTGAGTAGCTACGAAACGGGCTTACTTGGAGGGGTCTCACGTATTGCTTTACTTTTTAATCTGGCGGCATTTTCGCTTGGTACGGTCTTAAATCCTAGGGTGGCTAAGTATAGAGAGGTTAGACATTTACGATCATTCATTAGAAAATCTTGGGTGGTTGTGGGGATGAGTTTCTTGGGCTTTTTAGCCTTTTTGCCTTTTTCTTCCTTGGTGGTTCAGTACACCATTGGCCCAGAATATATTCCTGGAGCAAGTATTTTAGTGATTCTGATGGCGGCGGCTTTTGTGAGTATTGCGGTGATGCCGTTTATCGCTTTGTTCTTTAGTTTCGATCATCCTTGGTTTTTCTCGGTGAGTGGGATTTTACAGCTAGTGATTATCTTGGTTGGCAATGCCGTCTTTGTGCCAGTTTTTGGTCTGCAGGCGGCTGCCTGGACGAGGTTGGTGGCGCGACTAGCTTTCTTTGTCTTTAGCGTGGTGGTGGGGATGTGGGCGTATCGGAGGCATCAGAGAGCTGATCACAAAGCCATTTTATCTTCCTCAGAGTAGCGAAGGGCCTCAAGGTCAGATTTAAGTCTTGGCAGATGAATTTCTATGGTGTTCCAGACACCCTCATAGTCGATGCTAGTATAGTCATGAATCAGAAAATTTCTCATGCCTATGATATCTTTCCAGGGAATTTGAGCATGAGCTTCTTTGAATGAGTTTGAGAGTTTATTTGCTGCCTCGCCGATTATTTCGAATTTCTTCACCACCGCACTTTTGACAAGATCATTCTCCGCAAACTCGACAATTGACAGTTCGGAAACGAAAAGCTCTATGGCGTCTGCTGCGTCAAGGATATGGTTGGCTAAAGTTCGATCACGATCTAGTGTCATAGAGAACTTGAATGTTCGAAAGGATACTCTTTTTCATGTATGGGTGAATTGAGTTTGTCGTGACTAAGTCCACAGAAGCTCCAAGCTTTTCTTCTAACCTGCCCTTTAAATTTGACAGATCAAGCATTGTGTACTTTTTGCTGGGTTCAAACTCGATCAGAAAATCATAATCACTGCCAGAGGTTTGTGCTCCTCTGGCTCTAGAACCGAACAAACCAACGTACGAGACGTCAGAGTCTTTAAAATCAGAGGTAATAAAGTTTAGATCTGTCATGTCTCAAGTATAGCATGGGATTGAAATATCCCCTGGGCTCTGAGTCTTCAAATAGGCTAGAATGCTGGAAGCATGAATTTTGGAAAAAAAATAAACAAGTTTTCGATAATCTTTGGTGTTTTCTTGTTAATTTTCTTAGGATTGACTCTTCCCGCCATTTTTCAAAAAACCCATTTTCTCCAGAATCTTGAGCCTTATCCGGATGGGATTTTATACGCTCT
>CAZPFX010000002.1:1995-16009 GCA_964586055.1 uncultured Pseudomonadales bacterium
GAATGGCGACGTCGCGGCTTAATACTTCTCGCGCTTTTCTTAGCGCAGTTTCCGATCATGCTAATTTTTTATGTTGCTGACGCTAGATACATTATTCTGACAGTGCCGATTTTTGCTTTGGCAGCAGGCTGGTTGAGTGAGTTTTGGCTTGAATTTTTTAAATCTAGAAGACAGAGAAGTGTATTCTTCTTGTTAGTTGGGTTAGCGTTGATAATCCAGCTCTGGGTCCAGCTGCCGCTGGTCCGACAAGTAGTGGCTGCAAATTTGTTAGGGAGAACTGTCGGCTGGCAGAGAGAGGAGATTAAGGAATTTGATCAAGTTTTAGTGAGCGAATCTGATGAAGCCTATCTCATTACAGCCCTGCCCCCATTTTTGGTTGATGCATATTCGGAAGGAAATTATCGAGTTCTGCCGATGTCGAGTTCTCAGGAATTTTTACAAAAAAGTCAGTGGGTGTGGGGGAGTGATCTGGAGCCTGAAGAATATCCAGTGGATTTGAATAATATATACGGGGAGCTCTTAGCCGAGGGCAAGAAAGTTTATATCTCCAATGCCTATATTTCCCATAGCCATGAGGTGGTTTTAGATTATGAAGAGCTACAGAAAACCTATTCTTTTGAGCTTGTCAGCGAGGGCTGCCTAGGCACGTGTAATGTTTATGTAATGTTGGGGAAGTAGAATCAAGACAGTCCGTGACATTTTGTCACAGACTGAAAATGAAGAAAACACAAACGTACGCCTTTATTGATAGTCAAAACCTAAATCTTGGTGTCAAATCACAGGGTTGGAAGCTAGATTGGCGCAAGTTTCGACAATATTTGCGTAACAAATATAACGTTACAAAAGCCTATCTTTTTATTGGTCAACTCTCGGGTAACGAATCTCTGTATGCGTTTTTGCAAGAGTGCGGATATGTATTGATTTTCAAGCCAACTTTGTCACGTCGAGTGGGCGATCAAGTTAAAACCAAAGGAAATGTGGACGCCGAACTAGTACTTCACACCATGATTCAATATAAAAACTATCATGGGGCTATTATTGTCTCGGGGGATGGAGACTTTCACTGCTTAATTGAGTATTTGGAGGCAAAAGGTAAATTATTAAAAATACTTGCACCTACCAAGCATTACTCAAGCTTGTTGAGAAGGTTTAACAAAAATAACTATATCGTACGTATCGATATGCTAAGGAACTCTTTGGAACAAAAAAAAGACTGGCATTCGCGGTCGGTCGAAACCTTAGGCTAGTCCAGTCATGGTGATGTGCCAATCTTACCAAATAGAAAAACTTGTGTCAACGCACGTAAGTCTTGGCTTGAAATTTGAAGTGTCCGGAAAAATCGGACGGTTGACTTTCGATTATGATGAAACCGTTACAAATTGTAACGGTTTGAAAGGGTATGGACAAATTGTCCACCCGCTTTTCTGAATATTTGAACTGTCGACAGTTTGTCGACGTTTGAAATTCATCATCATGTAATCTAAATGTAAGATACGTGTAGTACACTCAAGTTGCCTTTTAAGCTCACAGAAAATACATAGAGTTTATGGAGGATTATTATAAAAAACTGAAAATATGAAAATTAAACTAACATGGTAAAAAAACAATCAATAGTCACTTCCAAACATCTCGAAATCGATTCCTTTAAGCGAGAGTCGGACTTCCTTCTGTACACCACTCCTGATGGCAAGGTTAAGGTGGAAATTTTTGTTAAAGACGAGAACATCTGGCTGACACAAGAGAGAATTGCTCAACTATTTGGAGTTGACCGCAGTGTTGTTACCAAACACTTGAAAAACATTTATGAATCTGGTGAATTGGACGAAGTGGCAACAAGTGCAAAATTTGCACAAGTTCAAACAGAAGGGACGCGCCAGGTCACCCGCTCTCTAGTTTTTTACAACCTGGATGCCATTATCTCCGTTGGTTACCGAGTCAACTCAACCCAAGCAACCCAATATGGGGCTTGCCACCTGGAAACAAGCGCCAGCTGGCAGAATCTTGTCTGCTGACGTAACTGTGGCTAAGAATTACCTACCTGAAAAACAGATTAAAAAGCTAGAGAGGACCGTAACGGGGTTTTTTGATTACATCGAGAACCTGATTGAGAATAGGCAAGCCTTTACTATGGAAGAGTTTGCCGAGAGTGTCAATAAATTCCTAACCTTCAATGAGTACAGGATTTTACATGGTAAGGGGAAGATCTCAAAAGCCGTTGCTGACAAGAAGGCATTGACTGAATACAAAGAGTTCATCAAAACTCAACCTATAGAGTCGGATTTTGACAAGGTGGTGAAAAGACTAGTTAAGCAAAAAAAAGCTGAGACTAAGCTTAAGAAGCGGAAATAAAAAAGACCAAGATCAGCGAACGGTCGAAACCTTAGGCTAGTCCAGTCATGGTGATGTGCCAATTTTACCAAATAGAAAACTTGTGTCAACGCAAGTCTTGGGTCAAGAGAGAACTATCAATTCTACTCAGTAAGAAATTCCGACCATCCTAGTATGTCGCCGTCAGACCTTTTTTGCTGGTTGTTCCCGCCATAGACGAGCTCAATGCTTGATGGCGTGGCTAGAACTTTTTGAACCTTTTTTAGAGTACTAAACGGTTGCTGCGGCACGGTTTGACTTGATTTAATTTCAACAATTTTCAAATCTTTTTCAGTTTGATGAACAATGTCGGCTTCAAGCCCAGCGCTGTCGCGGTAAAAATACAACTCCGGGCGTTTGCCCATATTAAGGATATTTTTAATATACTCAGTCACCACGAAAGTTTCAAAAAGGTTTCCATACAGTGGGTGTGATTGAAGCTGTTCAGTTGAGGAAATTTGGAGAAGACGGCACGCCAGACCAGTGTCCACCATGTAAATTTTAGGAGACTTCACCAAACGCTTATTTATGTTTGTGAAAAAGGGAGGCAGAATAAGCACTATTCCGCTTATTTCAAGGATATTTATCCAGGAGCGAATGGTATTGTGGGCGACACCAAGGTCATTTGAGAGAGTGTTGTAATTTAGTAACTGTCCAGTTCGACCAGCGATAAGTTGTAAGAATTTCTCGAAAACAGGCAAATTTTCAATTTGAGAGATTAGACTTATGTCTCGGTCGAGATATGTTTGAACATATGTATTCAGCCAATGCTCTCTGACTGTGATGCCGTCGTAAAGGCGAGGATATCCGCCAGTCAGTATCTGTCCTTGAACAGAATCAATATTCTTTTTGGCACTTTTTAATTCAGCGTACGAAAGTGGATAGAGGGTGAAAAGAGCGATTCTACCTGCCAAAGATTGCGATATTGACTGCATCATCAAGAAATGTTGAGAACCAGTTAGGACGAACTGGGCGGGGATTTTGTCTTCATCAACCTTTGCTTGAATGTAAGAAAAAAGCTCCGGCACTCGCTGAATTTCGTCGAAAATAACATGCTTATTGTGTTGTTTTAAGAATCCCCTTGGATCATCTGAGGCGAACTGTCGTAAATCTAGCTGCTCGAGGTTTATATAATCATAATTAGGAAATAATGATTTAGCCAAAGTTGTCTTGCCTGCCTGACGAGGACCGACTAAACCAACAATGGGAAAACCTTTCGACAATTCTGGAATAGTTTTTGATAGTTCGCGAGTAATCATGCCTAACTATAACTAATTTCATGCATTTTGTCAATCCAATTGCCAATTTGCATACATTTCAGATTGCTCAGGGTCTGGATCATCATGTAATCTTTATGTAAGATACGCGTAGTACACTCAATTTGAATGAAACTGTTTTTTTCGACAACACCTCGAACGAAAGCCATCTACCCAGATTCTATTGATAGAATTTATAAAAAACTTCACAAACTCCCTTTTGACCTTACAGAAAAATACATAGAAAAGGCGAGAAGTGACGAAATTGATCATTGGTCTTTAGAAAAGAAGATTCAGTATAAAAAGGATACCAGGAGGGCCATCGCGGCAGCTGACGTTTGTGTTTTAGAAACTTCTGTTCCAAGTCTTGGCGTTGGTCACTTACTTCACCACTGCATTAGCATAAACAAACCTGTCGTGGCATTTTTCCAGGGAGGAAAGGTGCCGTTTATGTTAGATGCTGAGAATCATAGCTGTGTTTTCTTGGTCGAGTATGACAAATCAAATCTTGAAGAAGAGCTAACTTTTGGCATAAAAATGGCGGTCGAGGAGAAGAAGCAAATTAGACTGAATTTACTAATTTCCGCTGATATGAATAACCGCATTGGCGATATTTCGAAGAAAAAAAGAATGAGCAAATCCGGATTCGTGCGTTGGTTGGTGGATAATTATCAAGATTGAAATTTGAGTTGTCCGGAAAAATCGGACAACTGAGCTGGATGGTGCTGAAAAAGGACAAAAACAGTATAATTAAGCCATGTCGGTACAAATCCCATCTAATCTTAAGCGCTTTTTCTGGGATACCTCTATGGCCAACATAGATAGCCAGGAAAATGCAGATTATATTATCGACAGGCTTTTGACCAAAGGTGATTTGAGTTCATGGAAGTGGCTCTCAGATACTTACGAAACAGATCAAGTTAAGCAGCGCGTTATCGAAAGCAGGCAGCTATCCAATAAAGACGCGGTTTTTTACTCGACGATCTATGATATTCCCCTGGAGACATTGCGATGCATGCACAAGGAATAGACCCCACTACTCAGCAAAACCTGGACTCGTTGTCGACGCTTTCATTGCTAGATAATTACTACCTTGCCGGCGGTACAGCATGTGCTCTACACATTGGTCATCGCATTTCATATGATTTAGATTTTTTCTCGCAAACGCCGGCTACTCCAGAACAGATTCGCCAAGAACTAATGTCGATCGGGGATGTAAAGATTGATCAAAATGATCAAGGTACTTTTAATGGTCAGCTGGGCGATACCAAAATTAGCTTTTTTATCTACCCATACCCACTTTTAAAACCTGCTGAGATATATTCTGAGGTCAAAGTTGCTTCGCTTGACGACCTGGTATGTATGAAGCTCGAGGCTATGTCTTCAAGAGGCGTGAAAAGGGATTTTGTAGATCTCTTCTTTCTATTTCAGAAGTATTCTCTAGAAGAGGCGCTAAAGTTATTTGATCAGAAATTCTCTGAACAAAATGTCTCTTCATCTCACGTGATCAAAAGTCTTATCTACTTTTCAGATGCGGAAAATGACCCTGATCCAAACATGTTAGTTGATTATGATTGGAATGAAGTTAAGAGTTTTTTTGTCGAATTGGTAAAAAAATTCATGAAATCAGCTCAGTGAAGTGTCCAGCTGCAAACAATACTCCCAGCCCGGAATAATTTCAATGTTAATCCCATCGACTGAAAGCTCATCTTTTTGATCAAAAGTGATGATCTTGCCGCTTTTTAATTCATATTCTTTTGCTGCCATCATCAGTCCTCTGATTTCTCGCTTTTTAGTTTCTGGAGATGCTAGATTATCAGCGACTTGAATCACTTCTTTAACTTTTCCCTGATCAATGACGACAAAGTCACATTGACTACCATTTTGTTGGTAAGCGATTTGCCTATCATGTTTTAACAATTCTAATGCAATAGTGGTTTCTAGAAGACGACCTCTGTCTTGACTAAATTTATAATCAATCGCGCTTCCAAGTCCTTGGTCGATCACATAGCTTTTTTTCTGAGACATCTCGGCTTTCACTACAGAATGGGAATATTTTGAAATAAATCTGGCTAAATAAATTGCTTCTACATATCCCTGATATGCATACAGAGTATCTTTGCCAATTTGATAACCCTGAGATTTTAGTTCGTTATATATTTTGTTCACGCTAAACTCACCAGCACTGTTTCCAACAACTCGCTTACAAAAGTATTTTAAGATTGAGGCCTGAGAGATCTTGTATCTTTCAACTAGGTCTCTGAGCACCATGACATTAAAGTATTCTTGTAGAATCTTTTCACTTAAATCGTCGTCTCTGTCAATAAGTTCTGGGAATCCACCTTGCCTGAGAAATCGTGAAAAAGAGCCGATAATTTTAGCTTTGTCAGTACTTTTAAAAGCATCTAAGTTTGGAGAAGTTATATTTAAAAATTCTGAGAAAGATAGCGGATACACCTCGAAAGTTATACTTCTTCCCCTAAGGGCTGTTGCGATTTCTTTAGATAGTAGTTTGGCGTTTGAGCCAGTTATGAAAATATTTTGATTAACTGACGAGTGGATTCGAGCAATAAATTTCTCCCACCCAGGTACTTCTTGAATTTCATCAAAGAAAAAGAAACATTCAGATAATTTAAGATGTGGATATAATTCCTGATATATCTGCAGGATTTGATCAAGCTCTTCAGTTGTTAAATTTAATCGTTCATCTTCGAAATTTATATAAAGAATTTTCTCCGCAGAAACTTTATTTTTTAGAAGTTGATTTATTAGATTAAAAAGATGATAAGTTTTCCCGCTTCTTCTCACGCCCGATAACGTCACGATTTTTCCAGTATTTATAGGGAGCTGCAGCGTTCTTTTCCAAAGATTCGGATGCTCTCGAGATTGGCTATCTTTAATGATTGTTTTTATTAAATCTTTCCTTGTCATAAGGAAATTATCCACCAAAAGTTTCCTTCTGTCAAGGAAACTAGAGAAATATCGTTTATTGACATACAATCAATACATCACGATCATGACTTCCCTAAAATTCAGCCTCCAGTGGCTTAAAAAAAATCCGCTCTTTGTCGCGTCACTAGCTCTCATTGCCTTCATTCCTTTATACCCAAAAATCCCCCTTTTTGACATTCTTCCAGGTTATATAGTTCGCGCTCGACTTGAAGATGTATTGTTGATAATTACTGGAATTATCTGGTTGTTCCAAGCCATCAAAAATAAAAAGGAGTGGCGAAATGGCTACATTGGCTTGGTCGGCTTCTATGCTCTGAGTGGTTTGGTTTCGATACTTCTCGGCATATTTTTACTCCAGACCATACCCGCCCAACTTTTGCATATTTCTAAAAGTGGTCTCCATTACTTTCGCTACCTAGAATATTTTTCAATATTCTTTTTTACTTTTTCCGCCATAAAAAATGCCAAACAGACAAAAATTGCTTTGATCACTCTTGCCGTCACTACAGCTTTAGTTATCGGTTACGGCATGGGTCAGAAGTTTGCGCACCTGCCCTTGTACTCGACTATGAACAGAGAGTACAGCAAGGGCCAGGCTTTTTACCTTCAGCCTGGAGAAAAGGTCCAGTCGACCTTTGGCGGGCACTATGATCTAGCGGCTTTTTTGGTGATTGTTCTGCCGCTGATTTTTTCTCTTTCACTGACTTTCATGTCGCGCAGAAGAAAAGATTTACTCATGTTGATTGCCTTAATTTTAATCGAGCTTAGTGGCGTCTGGCTCCTGATTGAGACGGGTTCTAAAACTGCTCTGATTGCTTACCTAGTGGGGATTGTCGCGACCCTGTTTTTACATCTGAAAAGAATTGAAAATAAACGAACCAAGCGTCTGGCTTTCACCGCATCTCTAATCGCCTTTGTCGCTTTTATGGCGATTTTTATGTTTACTTTTGGCAGAAAAACAATCGTCAAATTGACGACCCTAGTGAGTTCAAGTTTCCAGTCACAAGAAAATGCCTTGCCTGAGGATTTAGTTGGCAGCGGAATCGAGATTAAAACCTACACGACTGTTTCTCCAGACGGAAAAATCAGCGTAACGCAAAAATTCGAGAAGAGTCAGTGGTCGCCCAACGCTCTTAAATACGGTATCTCAATGGGAATTCGCCTTGACACGCTTTGGCCACAAGCGATCAGGGGTTTCGTGGCTAATCCGCTTTTTGGCAGCGGTTATGGCACGCTTTCTAAGGAAGGGAATCAGCAGTTTACCGAGGCCGATAGCACTGATAATAATTTTCTGAGGACGCTTGGAGAAACAGGCCTGGTAGGTTTTGTGAGTTTTTATGGTCTGATCATAATCTGTATGTATCAAGTCGGCAAAGTTCTCAAAGACAAAACCGGCGTTTTTGCCGCTCTGGGGATTGGTTACCTAGCCGGCGCAGCCGGGCTTTTAGTTAACGCGCTCTACATTGATGTTTTTGCTTCTTCTAAGGTGGCTCTGACTTTTTGGGCTTTGAGTGGCTTAACGCTTTCGTCACTGACTACCAAGAGCGGAGTACCCATCTTTATTAGATTGGTTTCTCACCTGAGAAATCATCGTAATTTCTATTTAATTCTCATTCTTTCCATGTTTCTCCTCCACCAGAATCCTTTGGCTGAGAACTCGCCTCTAAATCGTTTTGATGTCAGCAGGCAGGCTCAGGAAAATTTTGTTTCAGCCCGTTGTTTTGTCGAGACTGGAAAGTTCGCGCTTTGTCGCTCATCTGGTTTAGAGGCGAATACTAACTTCTCTCTATATAGTCTCCTACTTGTCCCGTTTGTTTGGCTTTTGCACACACCAATAAGCTACTACTATCTGAATCTTTTCATAGTTATTGGAGTTCTGTTGGTTTCGTACAGATATCTAAAAATTCGCTCTCTCTTGGGTCTTTTGTTCATAGTCGTTTTCGCCTACGAAGGAGTATTTACTGGCGGGCCGCTCGAAGATGGTCAGCTTTTAAGAATTCTACTCGTTCCGATCGCGGTCATAATTCTTGAGAAGACACTTCTTAAAAGTCAGAGAAAAAACATCATTAGGTTGGCAATTACGGGGGGATTGGTCCTGGCGATTTTGTTGAGGTTAAATTCGGGTGGTGATTTTCTTAAACACTTCCGCAATGAAAATATTGTTCTTAAGAAGCAGTCAGTTTTGCAGGCAAATGGAAACATTCCGCTAACTAGCATGACAGGAGCTGATGAAAACTTTCTAATCACGACCTTGTCGCCTTACTATGTTGATCTTTACACCAATAATAGTTATCAAACTTTGCCTTTTTCAAGCTCGCAGGACTACGTGGATAGGGCCAATCAGGTTTGGGGAGAGCATGACTTCAGCAGCTTAGGTGACCTTTATCAAAAATTAATTAAAGAAAATAATCTGTTATTCTTGGCAGATTACGGCGTTGCTGAGAGAAATGACTACCTTCAGGAGTTTGCGACGTTGAGGAAAAACTTTGACGTGCGCTACAAAACTATCGATTGCGACGAACTCTGCAGTCTTTATACGGTCTCTCAGTTGAGTGAAAAAATTTCACCTCTTCCTATGCCAGTCGGGAAGAAATCTTTGATTCCAGCTGACTTACCAGCAGAGTATTCTTTTGCCATCATCAGCAATCGTTTTGAGCCTGCCAAAGAAGGGGAAACCCCTTATACATATCTAAATTTCCTTTCAAAACTCTCGCCCCTGAGCCAAGAGAAGTTTGACTTTAGCGTGATCACTGGTGACGTTACCCCGGATAATGATAAGACTAAGATTCCTACTTTGCAGGTTTTGTATGCCGACGCAGCCAGTTATCCCGTCCTTTATAGTCCTGGCAATTATGACCTTTTACCAAACAAGCCACTGCCTCAGTCTTCAGAGCGTTTCTTTAGTGATCGCGACTACTTTATTCTCTTGAACATTGGTCCGGATTCGAGAATTAATCCAGATCAAAGACTATTTGTTTATAACGCTCTTCTTGAGTTAGAACAGCTGCCAAACATTAAAAATCTGTTCATTATTGCCCATGATCTAAATTGGCAAGATAAATCCGATCCGAAAAACTTTATTCACGCGCTTGAGTCTAAGTTGGCAGATTTTCTAAACTTGAATAGCTACGTTTTCACTGCAGATCATAGTGACGGAATTTTGCCGACAGAGATGAGTAATGGGAATTTACATTACTATGCAAATGGAATGATTAATGCAGAAAGTGATTCTTATCTAAAGATTAATGTTCAGGAAAATGAGGTTAAGACTGATTTTATACCCTCCACAAACCCAACTTTTGGCTCCCAGCCAAGCAGCAATTGAGCTTTGGTGATATCAGGTTTTCTTCGAGTCGGATCGTCGCCAGGTAATTCTTTAAATTCTAACTGCAGCTCTGGTTTGCCCAGAACTTTTTTAATAGTCTCAGCAGTTTGGAGAATGGATAGCTCCTCATGGGGGTTGCCAAGATTCATGGTTTCGCCTGATAAATTAGGCTTACTCGCCATAAGGAGTATGCCCTGAACCAGGTCAGAAACATAACAGAAGGAGCGAGTTTGGGAACCATCGCCGTAGATTGTGATCGGCTGATTTGTTCTGACTTGTGAAATAAAATTGGGGATAATCCGGCCGTCGGACATATCCATGCGTGGTCCGTAGGTATTAAAAATTCTCACGATGCGCACATCCATGCCGAACTCGCGCTGGTGGACGCCACAAATTGTTTCACCCATGCGCTTGGCCTCGTCGTAGCAGGAACGAACGCCGTTAGGATTCACATTTCCCCAATAATCCTCTCTTTGAGGGTGTTCAATTGGGTCACCATAAACTTCTGAAGTGCTGGCGAAGAGAAAGTGAGCGTTAGGCAAATTTGATTTTAGAAATTGCAACAGATTGTGAGTGCCTTGCGAATTGACTAAATAAGTCTCGATTGGATTTTCCTGGTAGCGGGGAGGACTGGCTGGAGAGGCGAAGTGGAGAACTAAGTTCAGCTTAATTTCTTCGGGTAAATAGCTTTCTGGTTTCTCGCTGGCATCAGCTTCTATGAAAGTAAAATTTTCGTTATCTCTAAGGTGGCCAATATTGGCTCGTGAGCCAGTGATAAGGTTATCAACTCCGGTCACTTTGGCCCCAAAACCGAGCAGGGAGTCGACTAAGTGAGAGCCGACGAAGCCAGCAGCGCCAGTGACTAATATGTGTTTGTCTTTGAAAAATTCCATTATGAGCATTCTATCAGAGAAGAATCATCCGTATAATGGTTGCATGGCACGAATCCTAAAATATCGTTGGCTAATACTGATTCTGGCATTGGCCTTAGGTCTTCGCATGATTCATTTGTCCGGATCTTTCTGGCTTGATGAGGCGGCGCAGGCGATCGAAAGCTCGAGGCCTTTTTCTCAGCAGCTGCAGATAGCTCAAGATTTTCAACCGCCGCTCTTGCACTTGATTTTGCATCCAGCGACTTGGTTTGGTCACAGCGAGTGGTGGCTGCGCCTAATCGGAGCAGTGATTCCGGGACTCATGACGATTCTCTTTACCTATAAAATTGCTAAAGAGCACTGGAGTGAGAGGGTGGCGATAATTGCCAGTTTGCTTTTAGCTACGTCCTCGTTGCATCTTTATTTTTCGCAGGAGCTTAGGCCGTATGCCTTGCCCGCGATGCTGGCCGTAGTTAGTTGGTGGCTTTTGCTTCGCGCATGGAAAAATCAGAAAGAGAAAAAATGGCCAATTGCTTTGATTGTCTTCAGCGCTCTGGGTTTGTTTAGTACTTACCTTTATCCGTTTCTCTTGATTTCGCAGTGGCTCGTGGCTTTATTTCTATTTTCAAACAAGCGCCTGAAAATGACTGGTTGGTTTTTTGTTACTGGCTTGTTGTTTCTGCCTTGGTTGCCATTTTTTCTGAATCAACTACAGATTGGTCAAACATTGAGGACAACTTTGCCGGGCTGGGAGTTAGTAGTCAGCACGCCTCAGCTTAAAGCCCCTATTTTAGTCGTCGCCAAGTTCCTGTTTGGCATTGTTGACCTTGAGATAGGCTTCATGTTTGTGACTACGGCGGCGCTAATTTTGGGAGTGCTTGCTTATTTAATTTGGCAAGCATGGGCGAGTTCACAGGTTACCAATCGTGAGAAGTTAATGGTTGTTGTTTCCTGGTTTTTCTTACCGCTGCTTCTCGCATGGCTAATTTCTTGGATAGTTCCTGTCTTACAGCCGAAGAGAGTTTTGTTTCTTCTACCGGCCTTTTATCTTTTGGCTTCGATTGGCATCGATTGGGGACTTCGACAAAAAAGAATAATCACTAAGAGATTGGGTCAGCTGACTTTTGCTTGCCTCCTCGCTATTAATATCTGGGGCGTTGCCCAATATGCAACTAATCCACTCTTGCAGCGCGAGGATTGGAGAGAAGCTATTCGAACTCTTAAAGCAGATTTTCAAAGTTCGGAAACAATAGCAGTTTTTAGTTTTCCAGAATCTTTCGCCCCATGGCGATGGTACGGAAACGATGAAATCACAACCCTTGGGATTGGTCCTGTGGGCTCATTAGAGATGAGTGAGATTAGCGATTTGCTAAAACCAATAAATGAGTATAAGTATGTAATTTCCTTCGACTATTTGACTGATCTGACTGATCCACAGAAGAGAGTGCATGAGGAAATCTTAAAGTATGGCTTTGTTGAAGCTGAGCTCTATGACTATCCAAACATTGGCTATATTAGGACTTATGTGAGGCCCGAGGAGTTACTTAGCCAGCTTCCCTTGTTGAATAATAATTCCAGGCATGTGAAAATGGTTTCCAGATAAGTTGATAAAAAAATATGTTAAAAGCGGGTATTGATATTTCTTCTGTGGTTTATGGTCGAGGTGTTTCTCGTTACACCACGAATCTCGTGCGTGCTTTGCTCAAGAATGCTGAGATCCAGTTGAGTCTGTACGGCACTTCTCTTCGACAGAACAAGGAGCTAACTAAAATTGCTCAGGATCTAAAAAAAGAAACTGGTCGCAAGGCGCACACAGTTATTCGACCCCACCCACCATCACTTTATACTTTTCTTTGGAATCAATTGCATTATCCAGGCATTCGTTCGGTCTTGAAGGACATTGAGATTTTTCACTCCTGGGATTGGATTCAGCCTCCTGACCAGGATTTGCCCTTGATTTCGACAATTCATGATTTAGCGATTTTGCGCTATCCAGAGACAGCTCATCCGAAGATTGTTAGTATGCACCAAAAATCCTGGAAAGTTCTTAAGGATCGTAAGGCGCACGTGATTGCAGTTAGTCGGGCAACTAAGAACGACATCATTGAGCTTTTGGGTATTCCTCAGGAGAGAATTCACGTCATTCATGAGGCCTTACCTCATGAGGTACCTCAGACAATGAATGCCATGACAGAAGAGCGCTTTGAAGAACTAAAATTGTCTTTGAAGCTTGATAAACCATATATTCTGTTTGTTGGCACTCGCGAGCCTCGCAAAAATTTAAGTAGATTGATCGAAGCCTGGCAGGCGTTGGGAAATCCTGATCTCGAACTTATTGTAGCCGGCGCAGCCTGGGAAAAAGGCGAGGCGGAACAGGCAGTGAATGGTCTCAGATACTTGGGCCGAGTTTCTGACGAAGAGCTCTCAGTCTTATATTCAGAAGCAGCTGTCTTTGCCTATCCATCACTTTACGAAGGTTTTGGCTTGCCTATTCTTGAATCATTCCACCATGGAACTCCAGTGGTGACTTCGAACAACTCTGCTTTGCCAGAGATAGCCGGCAATGCGGCAGAATTAGTTGATGCTGAATCAGTCGAGAGCATTCGCTTAGGATTACAAACTGTTCTTGAGGAGTCATCAGCCGATCAACAAAAAAGACTTCAGAGAATGATTATCAGATCGCAAATGTTTAATTGGGAGCGGGTGGCAGAGCAAACAGCGACTGCATACAAAGAGGCGATTGCTTCTTTCGGACAGTAACTTATGAAATCTCAGACAAACTTAGCTATCGATGGCAATGAGGCTAATGTCGAGAATCGAGTTGGGAGTAATGTCTATGCTTTTGAAGTCCTTTCAGAACTTGAGAAGCAAACCAGAAAAAATTCTTCGATTACTTCCATAATTTTGTTAACAACTCATCCTCATGCTGGCATGCCTGCGCAAAGGCCTGGTTGGAAGTATCGAGTTATTCGTCCGGCTTTTTTGTGGACACAGTGGGCTTTGCCTCGCTATTTATATGCTCATCAGAGTAATTTTGATTTGTTTTTTACTCCCGGTCACTATGCGCCTCGACTCAGTCCAGTCCCATACATCTCCTCGGTTATGGATTTAGCTTTTTTGTCTCATCCAAGCTACTTTACTCTGAAAGACAGATTGCAGTTGAAGTACTGGACGAAATATAGTGTCGAGAATGCTAAAAAAGTTCTCACTATTAGCGAAGCTTCAAAAAAAGAAATAATTTC
>CAZPFX010000002.1:16109-17669 GCA_964586055.1 uncultured Pseudomonadales bacterium
TGCCGATATCTCTAGTCTTAGCAGGTAAGCAAGGCTGGATGGCTGAGCCAATTATCGAAAGAATTAAGAGCTCTCCATACGCAGACAGAATTTTATTGACGGGATTTGTTGAAGACAAAGAGAAGTGGGCTCTTCTTGAAAAAGCTAAAGTCACTGCAGTTGTGGGCCTCGCTGAAGGTTTTGGTATTCCTGCTCTCGAAGCTTTACAGGCTGGCAGCGTACCTGTTGTTTCTAATATTTCGAGTCTTCCTGAAGTAGTTGGTCCAGCCGGAGTTCAGATCGACCCTACCAACTCGCTAAGTATGGCTGATGGACTTTGGAAAGCGATGACTCTAACCGCAAGAGAAAGAGCGGTTTATAGAAGAAAAGCCCGTGAGCAGTGCAAAACTTTTTCGTGGAAAGAAACGGTCGAAAAATTACTAGAGGCCATGGCGAAGTCATGAAAATTCTTGCGATTGATCCGGGTTTTGGCAGATGCGGCTGGGCGATTGGAGAAGTCGTCGATCGTAAGCTGAAGCTGATTGCTTATGACAGCATCATCACCAACCCAAAGCTTTCACGATTCGAAAGATATCAAGAAATTGTCAAAAAATTAGTCGAGTTATTTTCCGAGTATCACCCAGAAGAACTGGCCACTGAAACCCTAGTTTTTGCTAACAATACAACCACTGCTTTTGCAGTCGCCGAGGTTCGCGGCATCATCATTGCCCAGGCTATTGCCCAGAACTGCGCTGCCTTTGAGTACAATCCCGCTACGATCAAGTCGACTTACACAGGTAACGGTCGCGCCGATAAAAGAGCTATGGCTAAAATGACCGAGCTGACCTTCAAGATCCAGACCAAGGGTATTCTCGATGATACAATTGACGCCATAGCAGTACTCACCACTCACACAGTCGTTGAGCATCATGGTATCCTCTAATTATGATTGCAGCCCTTACTGGTGTCGTTCGTGAAAACACAACCCAACTGGTGGTCGATGTAAATGGCGTTGGCTATGGTGTTTCAGTCGCCAATGTTCTTTTGGCCCAGTACCCAGTTGGCACCCCAGTTGATCTATATATTTATACTCATGTGGCCGAGCAGTCACTCGAGCTCTTCGGATTTTCAACTCAAAAAGAAAAAGAACTTTTTTTACTAATGCTTCAGGTTTCGGGAGTTGGTCCAAGAACGGCACTTCAATTAGCTGCTTTGGGAAGCACTCAGATTACGAACGCAGTCCAGCAAGGTCAAACCAGCATTTTCACCCAAGTTCCAAGAGTTGGTAAAAAACTAGCTCAGAAAATTATTATTGAATTAAGTGGCAAACTCGGCAGTCTCAAAGAGCTTCAGCTTGGCTCTCTTGACGATACCCAGTCAATGGTTCTCGATGCTTTGAGATCGCTTGGCTACGACGAAGCTTTGGCCCACGATTTGGTTTCAAAAGAAGATTACTCAGAAATGGAAATTGAGGTCGCGCTTGCCCAAACCATAAAAAAATTGGGCAAGCGCTAGGAATATTTTAATAATGAAAAAACAAATTCTGGAAGACGAGACAGTAGAGGACAAAGAGCTCCTCGC
>CAZPFX010000002.1:17769-19074 GCA_964586055.1 uncultured Pseudomonadales bacterium
ACCACCAGATATGGCTTGCTTTCTGGTCCATTTCGAGATCGCTTCGGCCTGATCCATCGACTCTCCTATTATGATGAAATTGCACTTTCTATAATTCTCCAGCACTCAGCAAAGAAATTAATGGTTGAGCTAGAGCCCGCTGGTGCAGAGGAAATAGCTAGAAGAGCCAGGGGTACTCCGAGAATTGCCCTAAAGCTTCTAAAAAGAGTTAGAGATTTTGTTCAAGTCCACAAACAAAAAGCAATCACCAGTGACTTGGTGACCAGAGCGCTCGACTTATTTGAAATAGACAGAAGAGGCCTGGACGAAAGCGATAGAAGACTTCTAAAAAGCTTGCTCACCAAACACAACGGTGGTCCCGTTGGTCTGAACACTTTAGCGGCCTCACTCAACGAAGATATGGTGACTGTGGAAGAGGTGGTTGAGCCGTATTTGCTCCAGATCGGCTTTCTGAAGCGCACGCCCAAGGGTCGCGTCCTGACTGACGCTGCCAAAAAGCATCTGGAACTGTTCTAGTACTCGAGAAATAGCGTATACTATAGCTACTATGTTGTGGCAAAAGATAATTCGTAGATTAAATGCAATTTCCTTGGAGCTAGTAACAGGATTTCTTTGGTGGGGAGTCGGTATTGTTCCGATTCATCATGTCCGTCGTTTTTTCTATCGATTGTTCGGAGTTAAGATTGGTTCGGGTTCGACTATTCATATGTTGGCAAGAATCTATGATCCCCGCTTTTTATCCATTGGCAAAGACACAATCATTGGTGAAAGAGCCACTTTAGATGGTCGCAGACAACTTCCAAATTCTAGAGGTGGGTTAACCATTGGAGATCACGTTGATATTGCTTCAGAAGTAATGATCTGGACTAGTGAACACGATCTAAGAAGTCCCGGATTTTCAGCCATCGAAGAGCCAGTGACGATTGAAGACTACGTCTTTATTGGTCCCAGAGCGATTATTTTGCCAGGAGTAAAGATAGGTAGGGGAGTAGTTGTAGCAGCTGGAGCTGTGGTCACAAAAGATGTTCCCCCAGGAGTCATTGTCGGCGGGGTACCAGCTAAAGAGATTGGAAGAAGGCCCATCGAAAACCTCTCGTATAGATTAGGTCGCGCCCGTTGGTTTCAATAAGTTCGTATGACTCTTTCAGTTATCATAATTTCGTACAATACTAAGGAGCTCACTCTCCAGGCGGTTAAGTCGGTGGTTAGTTCGATTCAAGATAAAAAATTGTTGGATCAAATAGAAATCCTAGTTGTCGATAATAATTCTCAAGATGATTCTGTTTCTGCTTTAACAAAGTTAAA
>CAZPFX010000002.1:19174-62773 GCA_964586055.1 uncultured Pseudomonadales bacterium
TTATCTTCGCAGATGTTTTTTCTTGATGACTTGCCAATTATCGGTCATTTTTTACCCTCAACTCAACAACGCGATACGAGCCTTTTAGAAAGTCGCAAAGACTTGATTTCTTTCGGTTGGGTGGCGGGCACAGCTATGTGTATTCGACGCGCAACTATCGATGAAATAGGAGATCTCGATGAGAATATCTTTATGTACGGAGAAGACATGGAGTATTGTTTGCGTGCAAATAAGCACCACTGGGACGTGGGCATTGCTCCAAGATCTGTGGTTATCCATCACAAGACAGCTAGCTCGAGTGAGGAAAATGCTCTCGTGGGAGAGCTAAAAGGTTATCGTTATATTTGGGCAAAACACCTCCCACTTTGGCAGCGACCATTTTTAGAGTTTGTGCTTAGATTCGCGGTCATCTTGAGAGTAATCGCATTTACCTTGATTGGAAAAGGGCGCACGGCTCATACTTATCTTAAAATTCTGAAAAAGCTTTGATGAAAAAAATTCTAAAAAAAATCCAGCCTTGGTTTGACGAGTATGCCTTAATAGTTTTATCAGGCTTCCTTTTGGCATTTATCCCTCTGTATCCCAAGCTGCCGCTATTTGACATTATTCCTGGATATTTGGTTAGAGTTCGAATTGAGGACTTCTTTGTTGCTCTAGCAGTTTTGATTTGGATTATCCAAGTTGCCAGGAAGAAAATTGTCTGGAAGACGCCGCTGACCAAGCCGGTCGTTTACTACATGATTGCTGGCTTCCTCTCTATCCTAAGCGCTGTTTTTATTACTAAGACGGTGCCCGCAGAGCTTCTTCATGTAGGCAAAACCACGCTCCATTACTTTCGCTATATTGAGTATTTCAGTATTTTCTTCATTTTATTTTCGGCGATAAAAACAAAAAAACACTTGGAAGTTTTACTCAAAGTTTTGTTCGGAACTATTCTCGTAATAATTATTTATGGCTTCGGCCAAAAGTACTTTTATTGGCCAGTCTACTCGACGATGAATCGTGAGTTCAGCAAGGGCTTGAGGCTTTATCTAACAGAACACGCTCGTGTGCAGTCAACTTTTGGTGGCCACTATGATCTCGGAGGATACCTTGTCTTGATGTTGCCCCTAGTCTTGGCGGCAAGTTACGCTTTTGTGAAAAAAAGTTCTAGATTTTTTCTAAGAATTTTATTTTTCTTCGGCACATGGCAGCTTATCGTTGGAGCATCAAGATCATCATTTGCCTCCTTTTTTGTTGCCATTGGCATAGTTTTGTTGTTCTTTACCTTTGATCAAAAAACAATTTGGAAAAAAGTCAAATGGTTATCGCTACAGCTTTTATCGCTAGGTTTTGTGATTGGAATTTTACTTTCAATTTTTGGAGAAGACATCAACGAAAGATTTCTCCAGACACTAGAAGGCTTCCCAGAATTAAATTCTACTTATCACCGACTTAACGGCCAGAGAAAAGATTTTATGTACACCTACTTGCCTCAGGTGACGGGAATTACTACCTTGAGAGATAGGCTGAAACCAGATAATGGTATCTCTACTGATGAGGCAACTTTAGCCTTAGATAAAGATAATGTTCTAGTGCCTTCTGACCAAAGACCAACTACTGAGAGGCCTGGGGATGTCTATGTAAATGTGCCCGACCTGCAAAAGGTTGCCTCAACCTCAGCCGATGGCACGGTCACTTACACAACGATTGAGGTCGAGAGAACATACTCTGATAATGCTCTAATCTATGGACTTTCATACGCCATTCGCCTTGATTCGCTTTGGCCGAGGGCTATCTCGGGTTTTACAACTAATCCAGTTTTTGGGTCGGGGTATGCGACCCTGACGAAAGAGGCAGTCGGTCAGTTTACTGAGGCAGAGAGTACTGATAACAATTACCTAAGAGCTTTGGGAGAAACGGGTTTAGCAGGATTTCTAACTTTTTTTGGAGCCGTCTTCTTAGCAATTTGGCTGTCGTTTAAAACTCTCACAAAAAAGATTTCATTGAACGGCTATGAGAAAACCATAATTGTTGGCTTTATCTCGGGCTCAATTGGCCTTTTGGTAAATGCAATGGCCATAGATATTTTTGCTGCTTCCAAGGTTGCCTTCTCATTCTGGGCTCTCGCAGGTATGGCCTTGAGTATTTATGTCAAAAAAAATAAGACGAAAAGAAAATTTAAAAAATGATCAGAAAGTATCGTATTATTTTATCTTTGTTGTTTTTGGCTTTCATTGTTCGCCTCTATAACATCTCGACCCCGCTTCTTGATTGGCACAGTTTTCGTCAGGTAGACACGGCGTCAGTTACCCAGGAGTTCGTGGTCAATGGCGTTGATATTTTGCTTCCCAGATACCACGATCTTTCAAATATTCAGTCCGGCAAGGAGAATCCAGAGGGATGGAGGATGGTGGAGCTGCCTTTGCCCCAGGCATTAGTAGCAGTTATTGTCAGAGCCGTTCCGGCTTTTTCATTAGTTGTTGTCAGCAGATTACTAACAGTATTCTTTTCGCTAATTACCTTAATTTCAATTTATTACCTAGTCAGAGATATATCTGGAGAAATTCCAGCTCGTTTGTCAGCATTGGTCTTCGCCATCTTGCCATACAGTGTTTTTTATTCTCGAGTAATAATGCCGGATCCCATCATGGTTGGGCTGAGCAGCGCAGCAATTCTTTGTTTTTGGTTGTGGACGAAAAAATATCATTCTAGATATTTATTATTGACTGGATTGCTAATGGCCTTGAGTCTTCTCATCAAACCCTTTAGTCTTTTTCTGGCGCCAGTTTTTCTTGCCATTGCCATTACTGAGTTTGCCAAAATTGGCTGGAAAAAAATTATTCAGGCGGTTGTTATCGGTGGAATTTCACTATTGCCATTACTTTGGTGGCGCAACTGGATTCTTCAGTTCCCAGCTGGTATTCCCGCCTCCGATTGGCTCTACAATGGGCCGATTAACGAAGTGCCCCCTAGACTTAGGCCCGTTTGGTTTCGCTGGCTTTGGTACGAAAGACTGACGAAATTAATGCTTGGGTACGTAGGTGTGACCTTTCTGTTTAGCAATTTCATTTCCTTTTTCTCAAAAATCACTAAGCGCACGCGAAATGAACTGCTTATCTATGGTTCATGGTGGCTTGCCGTTATATTATTTTTCATCGTTATCGCCCGCGGCAACGTCCAGCACGATTACTATCAAATATTCATGTTGCCAATTCTCAGTATCTCGGTTGGTCGGGGAATGTATTTGCTACTTAATTTGCTTAAAAAATATAATAAAAGGATTGCATATTTATCAGTTGCATCATTATTTCTCGTAATGATATTTCTTGCCTGGCAGCAAGTAAAGGGCTACTACGTTATAAATCACTGGGAGTACGTTGAGGCAGGAGCTCGTGTTCAAGCTCTAACTAATCCTGAGGATTTGGTGATTGCTCCAGCCTTTGGTGATACCATGTTTCTCTTCCAAACCAGGCGTCGCGGTTGGCCAATAGGTTTTGAAATAGATAAAAAAATTGCAGCTGGTGCCCAATACTACATCACCACCAGTTATGATGATGAGGCCAGAGAACTGGAAAAAGAGTATCTTACTCTTGAAAAAACCGACAAGTATTTGTTCTTAGATCTACAAAAACACTTATGAATATTTTGATGCTGACACCATATTTGCCGTACCCGCTTCTTTCTGGCGGCCAGATTCGGACTTATAACCTTCTAAAACAATTGGCCGATAAACATAATGTGACTCTTTTTGCCCTTATAAAAGATGACAGCGAAGAGCAGTATATTCCGGAGCTTGAGAAGTTCTGTCATAAGGTAAGAGTTTTTCGTCGCTCAAAGCAACCATTCACTTTAAGAAATATTTTCAAAACAGCTTTCTCTTCTTATCCGTTTCTTGTTATGAGAAATTATGTTTCTGAAGTTACACAGGCAATTCGTGATGAGATGGGAAAAAATACCTTTGATCTTTTGCACGCTGAGACTTTTTATATGATGCCTCATTTGCCAAAAACAAAAACTCCGACGATTCTGGTGGAACAAACGATTGAGTATCTTGGATATGAGAGCTATGCCAAGCAAGCCTCGGCATTTCTTCGTCCGCTCTTAAATATTGATATCGCCAAAATTAAACGCTGGGAAAAGTATTATTGGCGCCAGGCTGATCAGCTTATCGTCATGAGCGATCGGGACAAAGAATTTATCGTTCAAACTACAGAGCTTGAGAAAGAAATAGCTGTGGTCGCTAATGGAGTGGAATCCGATTGGTTTGATGAAAAACCCAAAAAATCTCATGCAAAACCAACCGTCCTTTTTGTCGGAACTTTTAAGTGGTTGCCGAATCGCGAAGCTGTGCGCTTTTTAGTCCATCACATTTGGCCAAAAATACTTCTGGAATTGCCAGAGGCAGAGCTTCACATTGTCGGCAATGCGCCTACCAAAGAAATTGAATCATTTGCAGACCAGTACAAAAATGTTTTTGTAAAAGGTCGAGTCGAAGATATCCGAGATGCTTTTGCAGTATCTGATATTTTGGTTGCGCCAGTTTTTAGTGGCAAGGGGACTCGCTATAAGGTGCTAGAGGCCATGGCTTCTGGAACCCCTCTGGTGGCCACACCAACGGCGGTTGAGGGATTAGAACTGACGCCAGATGAGCACGTGCTTCTTGGAAGTTCAGCTGATGAGTTAGCAGCGCAAGCGGTAAGACTTCTAAGATCTAAGTCTTTACAACAGAATTTATCAGAATTTGGCAAGTATTACGTCAAGAAGCACTTTGATTGGCGAACGATCTCAGCCCAACTTGATATACTATACCGCCGCATTGGGGCACACAATGAAAAAAACTAAAATCGATCTCGAACTTATCTTCCTTACCTACAATAGTGGTTTTTGGATAAAAAAAGCCCTTTCTTCGTTACAAGAGTTTTATCTTCAGCACACAAATAAAAATATTCTTGTCACTGTTGTTGACAATAACAGCACAGACGAAACGATTGAAGTTATTAAGAGAGATTTTCCGTGGGTAAAGACAATTGTTCTTGAAGAGAATGTCGGTTTTTCTAAAGCAAATAACGTGGCTCTTTCCCAAAGTAAAGCTAAATACGCGATGCTTCTGAATTCAGATGTCGAGTTTACTTCTGACTCAAACTTAGACTTGCTTATTAGATACATGAACTCCCATCCAAGAGTTGGGATAGTGACTCCAAAGCTAAGTTTCTTTAATGGTTCTCTTGATCCAGCTTGTCACCGTGGGGAGCCAACCCTCTGGGCTTCTTTTGCCTATTTTAGTCGTTTAGAAAAAATGTTTCCTAACTCTCCCAAGTTTGGTCAGTATCACCAAACGTATAAAAACCTCAACTCAATTCACGAAATTGACGCGTGTTCGGGAGCAGCATTGTTGGCAAGAGTGAGTGCTTTTAAAACTGTCGGTTTGCTTGATGAACAATTTTTTATGTATGCCGAAGACTTAGACTGGTGTAAAAGATTTAGGGAAGACAATTGGCAAGTTGTTTATAATCCAAAAGTTGAAATGATTCATCACAAATACAAGTCGGGTATAAAACAATCATCGCAAAGTATTGCTAAGAAAACCCGTCAGCACTTTTTCAATACCATGCTACAATATTTCGACAAGCACTATGCCAAGGATTATCCAGGCTTCGTGCGAGCATTAGTAAAATACTTCTTAGAACTTAAGAAAGGCGGTGTATGAACGCACAACAGCTACAATTTAACATTCAGGATCTGAGAACCAACAGCATCCAACAATCAATCGAGTCTATCTTCGTGGTGATGAGTAGTCTCTTTGTGACGGCTCTTTTGCCATCACTTATGGTTCGTTACTTTTATCAAAATTCACAACTTTTAGAGCAACCAAAGGCTCTTGAGTATATTCCAGTTGCTGCTTTTGTAATTTCCGCAATTTCAATTGTTGCCACAGTAGTTGGTAACGCGATGAGATATAACAAAATCAGACAAGCCCAGGCAAGTTTGACAATGTTACAAAGCATTGACGCCGACGATCTTGGTACCAGCGAAGCAGAACTCAAAGAGCTCGAACGCATTGTTGACTCAGCACTAAAAACAAAAACTCCAAGTGCTAAAAAGACAGTACGACCAAGTGCTAAAAAAACCAAAAAAACTACAAAACGAGCTACCTCAAAGTAGTAAGTTGCCACGCATCGGCATTGACTGTCGTCTTAGTGGAGTTCGTAACGCGGGGATTGGTCGATACGTTTCCAACCTAGTTCATGAATTACTACCACTTTCTAAAAGTGAAGTGATGCTTGTGCTGTTCTTCTATGATGAGGTTCAGCAAGCAGAGGTACTAGGTAGAGATGTTCCAGAAAACTGCGAAGTTGTTTTGGCTCCAGTTCAGCATTATTCATTTTCAGAGCAGTTGCGCTTGCCAACAATATTTCGCAAAGCGAAAATCGATCTTTTGCACGTGCCTCACTTTAATGTGCCGCTTTTTTATCAGGGGAAATACGTAGTAACTATCCATGATCTACTCTGGCATGAGCGCAAGGGCCGGGCGGTTACCACCCTAGCACCGACAGTTTATTGGCTAAAGTATTGGTTATATCTTCTCGTTGTAAAAACTGCGATCGAGAGAGCAAAGAAAATTTTTGTTCCATCAGAGACTGTCAGAGATGCGGTTATAAATCGCTTTCCATCAGCTCAAAAAAGGGCAGTCGTAACTTACGAGGGCGTTGGCGATGAACTAAAGAAGGAAGTCCCACATCCAAGAAGAATGGAGAAGATTCTTCTTTACGTTGGTTCTCTCTATCCACACAAAAATGTGTCGAGAATTTTTTCAGCTATGATAGTCGATAAGTCTTATAGACTCGCAATTGTTACAGCTAGAACAGCTTTCGTTGATCGTGTCAAAAAAGAAATCAAGGACTTGGGAATTGAAGATAGAGTCGAATTTCATTTTGAGATTTCTGACTCTCAGTTATCAAACATTTATCAACAAGCCAGCGTTCTAATCCAACCATCTTTAGCAGAGGGTTTTGGATTGACAGGAATTGAGGCAATTGCCTTAGGAACTCCCCTAGTTGCCTCAGATATTCCGATCTTTAAAGAGGTCTATGGTGATATGGCTCATTACTTTGATCCTCATGACTCAGAGTCTCTTCTTAGGGTGATAGCTAGAGCAGAGAATAGTTCTGTTTCCGATCATGATGTTAAGATCTTATTAGAAAAATTCAGCTGGAAATCCTTGGCTAAACAAACACTAGCTGGATATATTGAAGTGCTTTCAAGTGGGGCAGCGTGATAGACCCAAAGATATGCATCGTCTACGATCGTCTGAACACCAAGCATGGAGGAGCGGAGTTTTTATTAAGAGAGCTAGCTGAGACTTTTCCAAAGGCTTCTTTCGCCACATCTGTGTATAGCCCGAAAATTGTGGATTGGATGTCGGATAGAGAAGTGATCACTTCTTTTTTGCAGCATTTTCCTTTTGCGATAAAGCATCACCAGTTTTTCTTACCATTAATGCCGTTGGCTTTTGAGTCGCTTGATCTTTCCAAATTTGACATCATCTTTTCAGTTACTAGCGCTGAGGCTCTAGGGGTGATCACAAAACCAAGTCAGCGTCACATCTGCTATCTTCTGTCTCCTCCCAGATATCTTGAGTCTGAACAATCAGAGTATCTGAACTCATATCCCTTGATTAAAATTCCAGGAGTTTTTCAAATTACGAAACTGATTTTAAAATATGTTTCACTCTGGTACAGAGTAGCTGCTAAAAGACCCGATATTGTGATTCCACTTTCTAAGATGGTCGCTAATCGAGCCAGTAACAATTATGTTGCCTTAACTAAACCTTTGTATCCGCCAGTTCCTATTCCAAGCCTAGGCGAATTGGAATCTGCGGGAAAATTGCCAATAAATAAATTTATTTTAAGTTTATCAAGACTGGTCTGGTACAAGCGGGTTGACCTCGCTATTAGTGCCGCCAAGGAAATGAATAGACAGTTGATTGTGGCGGGAGAAGGCGCCGTCTTTTATGCTCTTGTAGGCCAGGCAGGAAACCAAGGAATTGTGAGGAGGGATGGAGAATCACTAGATGAGTTTTGTATGAGAGCAATGAATGCCAAGAAAACTATCTTATTCACCAGAGCAATTTCAGAGCCAGAAAAAATAAGATTGCTCAAATACTCACAAGCGACTTGCATGCTTGGTCGAGAGGACTTTGGCTTAGTAACTCTCGAGAGCTTAGCTCATGGAACCCCATGCTTGATTTATGCTGGGAGTGGGGCTGCAGAAGTTCTTGAGAATGGAGAACATGGTTTTGTTCTTCAGACCCAGTCAATAAAAGAAGTAGTTGCTGGTTTGACTAAAATTGATAATACACAATTCTCGCCAACAAGACTTAGAGAAAAGAGCGCAAAATACCGACCTGAAATATTTCGAAAACAAGTGAAAAAATTAGTGTATGATGGGTGCTTATGACGCAAACAGATCACACTTATGCGGTTTTGTTAGCTGGCGGTGGCGGCACGCGACTTTGGCCAAAATCTCGTAACAAAACTCCTAAGCAATTCCTAAAACTTTTCGGCGATGAGACGATGCTTCAGTACACAGTTCATAGAGTTCGCAAGCTTGTTCCTTGGGAGCGCTTGATAATTGTTACAAACGAAAAGTACCGCTCTGAGGTGGAAAAACAACTTCCTGAAGTTCCAAAATCAAACATCATTGCTGAGCCAGAGAAAAAAGATACTGCTTTAGCAATGCTTGTTGGATCGCTCTATGCTCAGTCTCTTGATCCAGATGCTGTGGTTATTAATAGCGCCTCTGACCACGTGGTTGCAGACATAAATGAATTTGTTCGTGTCATGCAGGCTGCTGTACGAGTCGCTTCCAAGAAAGAGAATCTAGTCACCGTCGGAATAACTCCTAGTCGACCAGCAACTGGTTTCGGTTATATAAAGATTGGCGAAGATCTTGCAAAACTTGACAGAGGCTTGTCGTTGTTCACAGTTGCAAGTTTTACCGAAAAACCAAACGAGGCCACAGCCAGAGGCTTTATTTCTACTGGCAAATATTTTTGGAACGCCAATATGTATGTTTGGTCTGCTGAGGCTCTAGTTTCTGCTTTTAAGACTTACTTACCAAGTCTTTACGAAAGCACTAAAGTCCTTTCAGGTTTAACAGGTTCAGACTTCGCCAAAGCACTTCCAAAAATTTATGCCGCTGCTGAAACAATCTCAATTGATTACGCAATCTCTGAAAAAGCTACCAACTTAGTTCTCATTCCTGGTGACTTTGGCTGGAATGACGTTGGAGACTGGAAAATTGTTTATGACCTGGAGAAAAAAGATATTTCTGGGAATGTCATCGTCAGCGACGATGCCGAGGCACAAGTTGTGGCTCTAGCTTCATATGATAATTTCGTCCATGCGAATGGTAGATTAGTTGCCTTAGTAGGTGTGAATGACATGATCGTTGTTGATACAGACGAAATTGTTCTGGTGATTCCTAAATCAAAAAGCCAGGATGTTAAAAAAATAGTCGAATATTTAAAAGCCAAGGGTACTACGGAATACCTCTAATCTTGCCCATGCGTTACGAACACCTCATCAGAATTCTTGATCTCACTGTTGCTATCACGCTAGTGCTCATTTTCCTGCCTTTCTGGATTATTGTTCCTATTCTGATTTATTTTGAGTCCGGTCCACCAATTATTTTTACTCACAAAAGAGTCGGCATCGGTGGCAAAGAATTTAAGCTGCTGAAATTTCGTTCCATGGTGCCAGATGCAGATGATATTTTGCACAAGCAAGACCAGGAATTACTTAAATTATTTAAAGATAACGACTGGAAGATTCCAAATGATCCTCGCATTACCAGGTTAGGTAAGATTATTCGTTCTCTGACCATCGATGAGTTTCCTCAGCTAATCAACGTTCTCAGAGGCGAGATGAGCATGGTCGGTCCTCGCGCATACTTGAGGCGTGAGCTTGACGAGCAAAGCAAGCGCTATCCCGAAACTAAAAAATACATTGAGAGAATTCTCTCAATTAAACCAGGTATTACTGGGCCATGGCAAACAAGTGGTCGAAACGAAATCCCCTTCGTTAAGCGGGCAAAAATGGACGCAGAATATGCTGAAAATAGATCAATCAGATCTTATATTTCTATTATTGCCAAGACACCAATCGCGATGATTTCAAAGTGGTGATCATTCATTAATACTTTGCTATACTGATAGACATGGAAAATTCGGAATCTGCCAAACAACAACCTGAAACCCCAGTAGTGACTGAAGAAGAGTCGCTAGTCGCATCAGACCCAGCCAAAGAACCAACCAAAAAAAAGTGGTTTTTTCGCCTTAAAATCTGGCAGAGAGTTTTATTAATCACTGGTGCAGCGATGGTGATTCTAATCGCAGTTCTTGGTGTGCTCGCATTTCGCTCCTATCAAGTTTCTGAGCAACTGAAAGTACAAGCTAGCGAAGCCGAAGTCATTGGTAGAAATATTTACGCTAGTTTCAAAGCTCAGGATCTACCACCAGTCCAGACTAACATAAAGCTGCTTGAGGAAAAACTCACCCAAATTGACGGTACATTCTCTCAACTTTCTTTCTTTCGCTACATACCAATCGCTAGGCAGTACTACTTCGACGGCGAACATGGTTTAGCAGCGGCTAGAGCTGGTCTCCAGGTCGCTCAAAAGTCGGTTGACGCTTTAGTTCCCTATGCAGACGTTCTTGGGTTTGCTGGAGAAGGCTCCTTCGAGGGTGGTACCGCTGAGGATAGATTAAAAATTCTTTTAGAAACCTTGGATAAAATTGCTCCAATTCTTGATGATATTTCGGCTGATTTGGAGGTTGCTCAGGCAGAGATTAAGCAAATTGATCCCGCTCGTTATCCAGAGAGTTTCCAGGGAAAACCAGTTAGATCATATATTGAACAGATGCACGCTGTTAGTGATGGAGCAGTTACAGCTCTTACGGAGTATCGCCCAGTCTTAGAAGAGTTGCCCGCTATTGCCGGCGGCAGAGGTGAAAGACGAAAGTACTTAGTTCTTTTTCAAAATGATGCCGAGCTCAGACCTACGGGTGGTTTCTTAACTGCTTTTGCCGTCATTAATGTGGAAAATGGCAAGGTAGAGGCTGAAAAGTCTGATGATATTTATGAGCTCGACAAGAAAATTCGCACAGGCCTACCAATTCCAGAGGAGATGTCCAAGTATCTCACCACCGAAAAGACCTGGAATCTTCGAGATATGAACACATCACCAGATTTTAAAGTTTCAATGGATCAATTCTTTCAGTTCTACGAAAAAGTCCCAGGAGAGCCAGACAATATTGACGGCATCATCGCGGTTGATACGAAGGTTTTGACTGACTTGTTACGAGTTTTGGGTCCAGTAGAAGTTCCCGGCTATGGCACATTCTCGAGTGAAATAGATCCTCGCTGTGACTGCCCAGAGATTATTTATGTTCTCTCTGAAATCATTACTAGACCTACTCCGTACTTGCGCGAAGACCGCAAGGGAGTTCTAGGTCCACTGATGAGAGCAGTTCTAACTAAGTCTTACACAGCTCCAAAGTCCCAATGGCCACCACTTTTCTCTTCTGCTTTTGAAAATATCACTGGTCGTCATATTCAGTTTTACTTCTTTGATGAGAAATCTCAGCAAGTAGCCGAAACGATTAATGCAGCTGGAAGAATCACTCCTCCAGAGAACAACGATTTTTTAGGGATTGTTAATGCCAATCTTGGTGGAGCCAAATCTAACTTGTTTATTAGCTACGAGGTAGAGCAAGTTGTCTCAGCCCCAAAGGATGGTTTCATCGAGAAAACGGTTGAGATAAACTATAAAAACTCTAGAAAAGGGGATAACTGCAATCTTGAAGCAGGACTTCTTTGCCTGAATTCTACTTTGCGCGACTGGACTCGAATCTACATTCCTGCGGGAAGCGAACTTATCTCTAGTCAAGGGTTTGTAAGTGATGCAGAAGTGAAAGAAGATCTCGGTTTCTCAGTTATTCAAGGTTATTTCACTCTGGAGCCCTTAGGAAGTGCTAAGTTGGTTGTTACTTATAAAGTTCCATATACTGATCAGGATCAATACAGACTTGAGATTTGGAAACAGGGCGGGACTGATGAAATTCCGATGCTTCTAGATGTGACCGGTGGTCAAGAGCAGCTTACCATTACCAAAGATGTCACTTACAGCACTGAGTTTTAATTTAGCGATTTCGCTTGTATGAATAAACGTACATATACCATTACGGGGATTGTTCTCAAGAGGTCTAACATTGGTGAGTCAGATCGAATAGTGACTATTCTAAGCAAAGAAGAGGGCAGGCAGGCCTATGTAGCCAAAGGGATTAGAAGAACGAATTCGAGTAGTGGCAGTTACTTCGAGCCAGGAAACAGAATCACGGCACATTGTGTGCGCACAAAAAGTTTGTCAATTCTGACTCAGTCAAAGCTAGTTACTAGCGGCCATGAAAATAAGTCTCGAAGCTTGGCTGATATTCGAAGAATTTCACAGCTTTTAGAAATATTTGACGGTGTCTTTGTAGCTGAAGAACTTGAGACGCCCGTCTTTAATCAGATAGAGCTTCTTCATCGCCAAGCTGTAATGGGAACGACTCCGATCGACGAACTTCGTCTTAATCTTCGCTATCTTATCCAACTAATGGGCTTTGACGTCTCTCAAGATCCAAAAAAATCTCTTGCTGAAGAGCTTTCGGCAATTCTAGAAAAACCATTAAGGAGCTTTGACTTTTTAGTTGTGAAATGATCGCTCTCTTGATACCATACCTGAATGAGTACACAACCAACTCTTGAAGTTCTAAATAGTCTGTGCAAAAGAAGGGGGTTCGTTTTTCAGACCTCAAATATTTATGGAGGCCTGGCGAATTCATATGACTACGGTCCGTTGGGCGTCGAACTGCTTCGAAATATCAAAGCAAGCTGGTGGCAGACTTTCATTGCTAAAAGACCCGACATGGTTGGGCTTGACTCTCAGATACTGCTGCATCCAGAAACTTGGGTCGCCTCGGGTCATACAACTTCTTTCAATGATCCACTTGTTGAAGACGCCGTCACTGGCAAGCGTTTCAGAGCAGATCACCTGATCGAATCTTGGCAGCAAAAGCACGATCGCCCAGATCACAAACTCGCTGAAGACATGACTGTTGAAGAAATGGGAGAGTACATAGCCACTAATAAGGTTCTTAGTCCTGATGGAAATCCTGTAGCTCCCCCAAGAGTGTTTAATCTTTTGTTTGAGACAGCGATAGGTGCAGTGACCGGTGAAAAATCAAAAGTTTATTTACGCGGGGAAACAGCTCAAGGAATTTTTACAAATTTCAAAAATATTTTAGATTCTTCTAGAGTTCGTTTGCCCTTCGGTGTTGGCCAGATTGGAAAGAGTTTCCGTAATGAAGTCACTACTGGGCAGTTTGTTTTTAGAACTCTTGAGTTTGAACAAGCAGAAATTGAATACTTTTTTGATCCCGAGAAAACAGATTGGAAAGAACTTCTCTCGCAGTGGCAGGAAGATCTTTGGAGTTTCGTGACTAACCAATTGGGAGTTTCAGAAGAGAATCTGCGTTGGAGACAACACAGCGATAGCGAGCGAAGTTTTTATAGCAAAGATACTTACGATTTAGACTATCACTTCTCATTTGGTTGGAAAGAACTTTGGGGCTTAGCTTATAGAACTGATTATGATTTGAAGCAACACACAAAACATTCTGGTCAAGAGCATACTGTCACGGACATAGAGTCTGACAGAACTTTTACGCCCCATGTTATTGAGCCAGCAGTTGGAGTTAATCGCATGTTCTTAATGGTTCTCACAGACCATCTTTGGGAAGATACTGATCGAAATCGCACAGTTTTGAAGCTGCCATTTTCATTAGCGCCTTACAAAGTAGCCGTCTTTCCCTTAGTTAGAAATAAGCCAGAGCTAGTTGAAAAAGCGCGAAAGCTTTACGGTGAACTTTGCGAAAAATTCCCCACCACTTGGGATGATCGCTCTAATATTGGTAAAAGATATCTGTATCAAGACGAAATCGGTACCCCTTTTTGTGTTACCGTTGACTACGATTCTTTAGAGGACGATACGGTCACAATCAGGAACAGAGATACGGCAGAACAAGTAAGGATCCCCCAGGCGAAGATTGCTGAGTATATTGCAGAAGCTGCTAGCGGCATGATAAGGTAGTTCTCTATGAAAAGAAACGTGATTATTGCTGGAATTGTAATGGTTTTAGTTGGGGCCTTGATTGGTTTCTTTGTAATTAGAAAAAATAGTGTCAAAGAACCAGTGGCCGAACAGTCTTCTAAAAAAAGAATTGTAGAACCTACTAATGTTATTCCTCAAGAAGAGCGACCATATCTAGCAATCATTCCCGAGGCCGACGGTCGAAGAATTACTATCGAGGTGAACTCGATCAGGAAACCAGCTTCTGAGGCTGAATACACAGTTGAGTACCAAACAGGAACTCTAGTTCAGGGCTTTCAGGGTTTATTAAAGTTGGATTCAATTCCCGCAGCAGAAACAAATTTAATGGGCAGCTGTAGCGCTGGAGGGGCCTGTACTTATCATACTGATATCAAGGGTGGGGAGCTTACAACTAGATTTATTGGTGATGAAAACTATAGTCTTAAGACTGAGTGGAAGTATTTTGAGAACAAAGCAAAGGAAACTGAGTTTTCATCAGGAGACGGTAAATTCCAGATCGCTTCCAAGGATCTCTCTAAGGTCAGATATATAATTATAGGTCAATCTTCTGGCGTCCCAGAAGGCTATGATGGATCCATCGCTTCGGAGCCATACTTTCTCGAAACAAGCACTGACTTAAAGGGTCAAGCTGAGATCTCAATTCGTGCTTCACAAGAGGGTACGCTGACGATTCTCGGCTGGACAGGTAGCGCTTGGGAATCCTTCGATACCACTCAAGAAGGCAAGATGGCATCAGCCACAGTTGACTTGCTGCCACTCTACGTTGTTGTGGTTAACTAAAATTTCTTTCTTTTAGCTCAATTTTCACCCTAGTTCTTCTAGCGCTTCGCCTTTTCTGTGTATTTACAGTGAGTGATTACTTTGTCATACTTTCATTCGAAAGGTGAAGATAGGTAAATAATCTTATATAAATGTTTATAGGCAAATATTACCACACGCTCGAATCGCAAGGTCGGGTTTCTTTGCCTAAAAAAATGAGAGATCAGTCTGACACCTGGGTAGTTACCAGAGGATTAGACGGAGGTCTTTTCTTATATCCACTCAATGCCTTCGAATCAGAGATATCCAAGCTCCAAGAGTCCTCAGTAACCAAGAAAAACAACCGAGATTTAGTAAGAATTTTCAGCAACGAAGCAGTTGAGGTTTCGCCTGATAAGCAAGGAAGAGTTGCCTTGCCAGACTATCTCATTGAGTTTGCAGGTCTAGGTAAAGATATTGTAGTTGTCGGAAGTATTTCGAAAGTTGAGTTGTGGGATATGAAGCGATACCACGCCTATGCGGCCGAGCTTGAGAATCAGGCGGAAGAGATAGCGGAAAAATATGATGCAGAATAAAACTAAAGAGCATGTCTCAGTTTTTCTCAACGAATTAGTGAGTCTATTACCAGTCATCAAGGATAGTTGGTATATAGATGCTACGCTTGGATCAGGTGGACATACGCAGGAAATATTGTCTCAGGGAGGCAAGGTAGTTGCTTTCGATTGGGATGACGCGGCGATCAATAGAGCAAAAACACAGTTTTCATCAGAACTAAACGGAAAGCGATTATTCTTGGTTCACGAACCATTTTCAAAACTAAAAGAGGCGGTAAAGTTTTTGCAAAACCAGGGCATCCCAAGCTTATTCAGCGGAGTGATCTTTGATTTTGGAACAAGCACGGAACAACTCATGTCAGAGGAGCGCGGTTTTAGTTTTCGCGGCAGCGGAGTACTAGATATGCGCATGGACGTGAGATTAGCAGTAATGGCCAAAGATATTATTGCCGCAGTGCCAGCAAAGCAACTTGCTCAGTTATTTCGCGATTTTGGCGGAGAGCTTGAGGCCGATCGAATCGCCAAAGCAATTAAGTCTTCTCCAGAACCCATAGAAACAACCAAGCAGTTGGCGGATTTAGTTATTTCTGTAAAACACAAGAAGGCCGGCTCTCTTCACCCAGCAACAAAGGTTTTTCAGGCTTTAAGAATCGCCGTTAACAGTGAGTTAACTGAGATTCAATTGGCCTTACCTCAGGCATTGTCTCTATTATTGCCAGGAAGCAAGCTGCTTTGTGCCTCCTTTCACGAGGGAGAGGATCGTTTAGCAAAACATTACTTCCAAATTTGGGAAGAGCAGGGAAAAGGCACTAGATTATCAAAGAAGCCGATGATGCCATCTGACGATGAAATTATTTCAAATCCACGATCGAGAAGTGCAAAGCTGAGAGGGTTTATAAAAAAATGAAAAAACGAACCGCTTTTATTTTTTACTTAAGTTTGTTCCTTGCTGTTTTTAGTCAAGCGACCTCAGTAGTTATCGCTGAGAGCTATTGGGTGCGCCAAAACGCAAAGATGAATCAAGTGCATGCTGAGAAGGATAGTCTTTTAGCTCATCGCAAACGCCTAGAAAGTGAATTGGCAACAATTGTATCTTTGAACCAATTGCAAAACTCCCCACTAACAGCCAACTACATAGCGATCTCAGATCCAATCATTGTGTCTTCAGACACCTTAGTTGCAGGTCTATCAATTCAGAATAAGCGTTAGTACACTAAATCATGAGAGAAAGAAAAAATTCCAAGACTGATTGGCGAGGCAGATTAGTAATTTTAGGAATTTTTTCAGCTCTTCTTGTGGTCAGCGCCCGATTATTTTATTGGCAAATTATCGCCTCTCCCAGTCTAAAGTCATTAGCCACAAGACAGTATGAGCAGGTCTTAAGCAAGGTTGGAAGCAGAGGCAACCTGTATTTTTCAGATGGCAGTCTTCTGGTTGGTAACGAGAGAGTGTATAGGTTATTTGCTGAACCAAAGCTATTGCCAGACGACAGATCGGAGCTGGCAAAAAAACTCTCAACGCTAGTTCTTTCTGAGGACCAAGATTTCCAAAAAGCATCTCCTTCAGCACAAGAAGAGAGATTCTCTGTTGTTGCTGAAACCTTTGAAAAGAAACTTAGCGGTGATGAAAAACAGTGGGTTGGGCTTAAGGAAAAAATTACCGAACAAACTCGTCAGGCCATTGAGCAGTTGAAAATCCCCGGAATTGGTTTTGATAGTTATGAGCAGAGACTCTATCCAGAGGCATCTGCGGCAGCTCACATCACCGGGTTTGTTGGCAAAACGGATGACGGCGAGCCAATTGGTTATTTTGGTATTGAGGGTGCTTTAGAGCAGGAACTAATGCCCAGAATTGCCCGTGACCTAATCGGTCGTGATGCCCTAGGTTCAAAGATTTTTACTCAAGCAACACAGCAGCAAGTCCTTGACGGTAGAGACATAACCACAACCCTCAGAAGAGATATGCAATTGATGGTTGAGCGCGAACTTCTTAAAGGTGTTGAAAAGTATGGAGCAAAAGCAGGCGAAGCCATCGTGGTCGATCCAAAAACTGGAAAAATTAGAGCCTTAGCGGCCGTGCCAAGTTTTTATCAACCCGATTTTATTGACTATGATTCTGAATCATATCGCAATCCTTCTCTTGGCTCTCTCTACGAACCGGGTTCAACTTTTAAAATTCTTACCGTCGCCGCAGGATTAGATTCTGGGGTAATCGAACCCGATACTCAATGCGACATCTGTGATGGTCCGCGTCACTTTGGGGCTTACACAATTAGAACCTGGAATGATGTCTATCATCCGAACACAACCATGAGAGAAGGGTTGGCTGCCTCAGACAACACCGCCATGATGTTTATCACAGACAGACTTGGGGCCGAAAACTTTGAGAATTATCTACATAGTTTTGGGATTGGAGAAGCCCTGGATATTGATTTGCAAGGAGACACAGCTACGGTGTTTCCTAAAGACTGGCGACCAGTGGAGCTCGCAACAAGATCGTTCGGTCAAGGAATTAGTATTTCTAGCTTGCAACTTGTCAGAGCTGTATCAGCTATAGCAAACAACGGAGAAATGCCATCGCTGAGCATAGTTGAATCAGCATATGACCCCGCAACGAACACCACTCATGTAAAACCACCCGGAGAAAGTAGAAGAGTGATTTCTCCCGAAACAGCAAGAACTTTAACTGAAATGCTGGTTTATGCTGCTCAGCACGGAGAGGCCCAGTGGGTTTTTAAAGATACATATCCAATTGCGGGCAAGACTGGAACTTCACAAGTTGCCTCGAGTGGAGGATATGAGGAGGACGCAACCATAGCTAGTTTTATTGGTTTTGCACCGCCAGATAATCCTGACTTTTTACTTTTAATAAAGCTCACCGAGCCCACAAGTTCACCTTGGGCGGCGGAGACTGCAGCCCCACTTTGGCATACTATTGCTGAGCAAATAGCTGTAAGCTGGTAAAATACATTTATGTTCCAGATAGTACTCTACAGATTAAAGCGAATCTTCCATTTTTTTAAGACTGGTCTCTTCCAAGCTCTTCCAGCACAAATTAAGTATCGTTTCCCGGAGAAGAAGATTAAAATTATTGCAGTCACTGGCACGGACGGAAAAACAACATCGGCGATGCTGTTGCATCATGTCCTAAACCACAGCGGCTTGAAGGTCGGATTGATTAGCACCGTGGGCACTTATGTAGGATCAAAACTCCAGCCAATTGGTTTTCACATCACCGCTCCGCAGCCCAGAGATCTTTATAAATATTTAGCGACTATGGTCGATTCTGGTTGTGAGTATGTAGTTTTAGAGACTACTTCTCATGGACTCTATCAGTTTAGAAATTGGGGAATTAAACCAATTATTGCTGGGTTAACTAACGTCTCAAACGAGCACCTTGACTATCATCGCAATAAAGATCTTTACTTAGAGGCAAAAATGCTGTTGTTTAAGAAGGCTGGAGTGAGTGTCCTTAACGCTGACGACGAATCTTTCCAGACAATAAAAAAAACAATTGCCTATAGTAGCATTCGTTCGTACTCGAAAGAAGATATATTGCCGAAAGCCGTAATCTCGGCAATTACCAAGAAACTACCAGAATCGTACAATCAGCAAAATGCTAGGTTGGTATACAGAATTTGTACTGAGCTTGGATTATCAGCGACAAATTTTGTGAGAGCCTTGCCGTCATTTCCTGGAGTGCCCGGAAGAGTTCAGTGGCTAAAGACGAATAAGCCGTTCTCAGTAGTAATAGATTTCGCTCACACTCCACAAGGATTAACTGCTGTTTTGACTTCACTAAAAAAAATTCAGAAAAAAAATAAACAAGGCAGGCTGATTGTAATATTTGGATGCGCTGGCCTAAGAGATAGACAAAAGAGACCTCTTATGGGCAAAATTGCTACTGAACTGGCAGACTTAGCCATCTTCACTGCTGAAGACCCAAGAACCGAAGACATCTGGTCGATAATCAGACAAATGAAAGAGAACTTGGCATCTGGACACGATAGAGTTATTTCGATTGCTGATAGAGGAGAAGCAATCAGATTTGCCCTGAAAAAGCTGGCTCAGCCAAATGACATTATCGCCATTTTAGGCAAAGGCCACGAGCAGAGCATGTGCTATGGAACCGAAGAAATCCCATGGAATGATGTTGAGTTCTCTACTAAGGTTCTAAATGAAAAGTAATGGATTTAAAAAGTCAGTTGTAGTCATGGGTGGTGGTACGGGTATTTATCCAGTTGTTTCAGCATTAAAAAATCTGCCAGTTAAAGTAACGACCATCATTGCGGTTTCAGACTCAGGTGGTTCGACGGGAAGAATTAGGGATGAATTTGGCTTCCCTCCCGTTGGGGATCTGCGCCAATCTTTAGCTGCCCTCGCCGATACCAAAAGTCAGGAGTGGATTCAGAAACTGCTTTTATATCGATTTGAGAAAGGTAACGGTCTTTCTGGTCATAATCTTGGCAATTTGATTCTCACTGCTCTTCAAGATATGACGGGCTCAACGACAGAAGCGCTTAATATTGCCAGAAATGTCTTCAGAATTTCTGGTTCTGTGATTCCTGTAACGGAATCATCGGTCCAGCTAGAGATTCATTACACAGATGGTTCGATAGCGATTGGAGAGCATATCTTAGATGAACAAACTGAAAATCCAAAAACCATTGCTTCTGTTCGCCTAACTCCAGATTGTGTTCTTAATCCGGCAGCAGCTAAGGCTCTCGTGGAAGCCGATCACATTATTATTGGACCAGGAGATTTTTATGCAAGTCTACTTGCTGTTTTGACAGCCAGTGGCCTCAAGGATGCGTTTAAGAAAACAAAAGCAGAAATCACCTACATTTTAAACTTAATGACTAGGCACACACAAACAAAGGACATGTCTGCCTTAGACCACATCATCAAAATTGAAGAGGCAATAGGGAGAAAACTATCACACGTCCTGCAGAACAGTGAGCCCGTAACATCAGCCATGTTATCTCAGTATGCCGAGCAACATGAGTATGTTGTTGTCGATGATACTAAGAGTGATGATAAAAGAATAATCAAAGCTTCACTTTTAGAAAAAAGGAAGATAGACCAGAGCGAGGCAGACGCGGTTCACAGGTCGCTCCTTCGTCATGATGGTGAGAAACTTTTGCCTGTATTAGAAAAACTTTTGGATCTCTGATGTCAGAACTAAATTATCAACATTTTCATTTGGTAGGAATCAAAGGTGTGGCCATGACGGCTTTGGCGCAAATTCTATTTGACATGAATAAGAAAATCACGGGCTGCGATGTTCCGGAAGATTTTGTGACAGCGGGTCAGCTTAAGAGAATTGGGGTGCAAATTCAGACATCTCTTGTTGAAGATTTGCCCATAGATACCGAGTGCGTGATCTACACAGCAGCTCACCAATCCCAAAATAATCCACAAGTTCAGAAAGCGATTGAGAAGGGTTTACCGATCTATTCCCACGCTGAGGCACTCGGGCTACTCTTTAATGAAAAGTATGGCGTCGCCGTCTGCGGAGTTGGGGGAAAGTCAACAATTTCAGCCATGATTTCTTGGGTGCTTGAAATTACTGGTCGAGAACCAGCGTTTGCAGTTGGAGTTGGGAGCATTATTGGTTTAGAAAAAACTGGCTCCTGGTCAGAGCAGTCGAAATATTTTGTCGCCGAGGCAGATGAATATGTGACCGATCCTACTGAAAAAGAAGCTGAGAAAAGGCGGCCAAGATTTTCATACCTCAAACCAAAAATGATTGTTTGTAGCAATGTCTTGCATGATCACCCAGATGTGTATGAAGACTTGGCCGCAACCAAGAGGACCTTTACGAGTTTCTTTAATTCATTACCAGTCGATGGAAATTTAATTCTCTGCAGCGCTACTGGCACTGATTACGAGATAAGAAGTGATATTAAAATAGCTACTTACGGCACAAATGATCAGGACGATTTTCGTTTAGAAAAAGAAACAAAAGTTGTAGACAGAATGATTATCGGCAGACTTTGGCATCAAAATGAGTCATTTGAGATTAAGTTAAGAGTTCCAGGATTTTTTAATCTGCTTAATGCGACCGCTGCTTTTGCAGCTTGTCTTAAGCTTGATATCCCAGCAGAAGAAATTCTAGAGGCACTGGCCTCTTTTAGGTCAACAAAAAGACGCTTCGAGTATCTTGGTGAAAAAGATGGCGTTCGTTTTTATGACGACTATGCTCACCATCCTTCGGAGCTTAAGGCGGTCATCTCAGCCTTTGATCAATGGGAACCAGCCGCTCGCAGAATTGTCGTCTTTCAACCTCACACTTACTCAAGAACTAAAGCTCTCTTTGCCGAATTTGTCGAAGCCCTTTCTGGAGCGAAAGAATTGATTATTTTAGATATTTATGCCTCTGCAAGAGAGGGCAAAGATAGTAGTATTTCTTCAGAAATTTTGGCAGAAGCTGTAAGACAGAAGTACCCCGAAACTAAAATCACTCTTGTTTCAGATTTTAAAGCTTTGGCAGAGTATCTTAGAAAAAGTTTACTTCCAGGAGATGCCTGTATCACCCTAGGGGCTGGGGATATTTATCAAGCTCATGAATTGTTAGAAGCTATGACCTTTTCACAAGAACTCAGATCAAAATTTCCAGAAATCGATTTTCTAGAGGAGGAGCCTCTAGCTTCACATACGACGGTGGGCATTGGCGGTCCTGCTGAGGTTTTTTGCAGAGCTAAAACGACAGAGCAGCTAGAAAAACTTGTAAAATATTCTAGAGAAAATAAGATCTCAATGACAGTCCTCGGCTGGGGGTCGAACACACTCATTGCCGACAGAGGATTAAGGGGATTAGTTATTAAAAATGAGGCGAATGAAATCGAGGTTTTGGAGTCACAATCGCGAGGAAAAATAGAATTAAAATCAGTTTTATCACGTTGGCAACATGTTGAGAGTGAAGCTGTGATGCCTAAGTTCGACGAGCTTGTTTATGATGAGTCTGACTGCGAGCAGATAAAGGTAAAAATCGCTTCTGGAGTGCCCTTGGCAATTCTGATTCAAAAACTATTACGGCAAGGGATCACTGGTTTGCAGTGGTTTGCTAGAATTCCAGCCACGGTGGGAGGCGGAATCGTGAATAATATTCACGGAGGTACTCATTTTTTCTCTGATTATGTTGAGTCCGTCAGAGTTGTTGATAAGTCGGGTAAAGTTTCTGAAATTCCTGCTTCTGAACTAGAGTTTGGTTATGACGTCTCACGTTTCCACAGATCAAAGGAAATTATTCTCTCGGCTACTTTTGTTCTTTACAAAGGTGACACAAAAAAAGCTCAGGCCGTCATTGCTGAGTGGTCAAGACAAAAACAGCAACAACCCGCCAAGTCTCTAGGCTGTGTTTTTCAAAATATCTCCCCCGAAATACAAAAACAATTAAATTTGCCGACTCCGAGCGTTGGCTACTTGGTAGATAATGTTCTTGGTCTTAAGGGTAAAAGCAAAGGGGGAGCGCAGATATCTGATCAGCACGCTGCCTTCATTATAAATTCTAGCAATGCAACGGCCGATGATTATTTGTCTCTGCTTAAAAATATTTATGAGGAAGCAAAGCGAAAATTTGATATCAAGCTAAAGCCCGAAATATTCTTTTTGGGATTCACTTCAGATGAGCTTAGTTTTTTGGATGATTGAGAAGGTATAATGACTCAAATGTCACAGTTTAAAATTATTGGTGAAAAACCCCTACTTGGTTCAGTCCGCATCGGTGGTGCTAAGAATGCATCCTACAAATTAATGCTGGCGGCCTTGCTCGGAAACTCTGACTCTCGACTACTTAATTTCTCGAAAATCAAAGATGTCGAAACTGTCGGTGAGATTATCACCAAGCTTGGTGGTACTGTTTCTGCAGTTGGTGAGCGCGCGCTTTCAATAGATCCAAGAAATATTACTTCGTTCGAACTTTCTCCCGACGTAGGAGAGCAGGGGCGTTTCTCAAGTATGTTCCTGGCTCCTCTTTTAGCAAGATTTGGTAAAGCAATTGTTCCTGCTCCAGGCGGAGACAAAATTGGAATGCGACCATTGGGCTGGCACTTTGATGGATTAAGGGCATTAGGCGCAAAAATTGAAATTAAGAATGGAATGTATCACGCTGAAGCTGACAAATTAGTCGGAACCACATATCGCTTTCCAAAAAATACACACACAGGTACAGAAACTCTTTTAATAGCCTCTGTCCTTGCTGAGGGAAAAACAATTCTTGAGAATTCTGCTGAGGAACATGAGATTGACGACTTGATTACTTTTCTTAACGCCATGGGGGCGCAAATAGAAAGACGAGAGTCTCGCATTATTGAGATAAATGGAGTCAGAGAACTTCATGGAGCGATTCACAAGATCATGCCAGACCAAAATGAAGCTGTTAGTTATGCTTGTGCAGCCATAGCTACTCAGGGAGATATTGTCATCGAGAACGCTAATCACAACCATCTTAAATCATTCTTAGAAAAGCTAGACGAAATGGGTGCAGGCTACGAAGTTGGCCAGTATGGCATTAGATTTTTTCACAAAGGAGATTTAAAAGCAGTGGAAATAGAGACAAAAATATCTCCAGGATTTAAAACAGACTGGCAGCCGCTTTGGGCTACTTTAGCTACACAAGCTGAAGGTATAAGCGTCATTCACGAGACTATTTATGATAAAAGATTCCAGTATGTAGACGCGCTTAGAGAAATGGGTGCCAAAATTGAGTTCTTTCAGCCGGAGGTTCACAACCCTGAAGAGGTTTATAATTTTAATTATAAAAAAAGCGACCCAAATCTACCCCACGCTATTCGTATCAAAGGAAAAACTTTGTTAAAGGGCGGGAATTTCGCAGTCCAAGATCTTCGTCACGGAGCTACTTTGGTTATTGCTGGTCTGATTGCTTCAGGAGTAACGGTTTTGGATAATATCGAACAAATTGATAGAGGCTATGAATCGCTAGCGGAAAGACTCCAGTCTCTCGGCGCGAACATCGTTAGAAAGTAGTATCATAAATAGTATGCAGTCATTTGGAATTGCCCTTGGAGTCTTGTTGTTTTCGTTTATCTTAACGTCTGTAGCGATTATTCCATTTATTAACTTACTCTATTCGCTTCGTTTTCAGAGACAGAAGCAAATGTCGACGGATAATTTCGGCAAGCTCACCCCAATATTTAACAAATTTCACGCGATAAAAACTGGCGTCCCGGTCGGAGGAGGTCTCTTGGTTATTGCAGTTGTTTCAATTGTATTTGCAGCTCTCTTGCCGTTATTGAAGTTTTTTGGTCAAGAAATTACGAGCGTGCATCGATCCATTGGTGCCGAGATCAATATCATTTTTTTCTCATTCTTTTCATTTGGAATTCTTGGCCTCTACGACGATATCAAAAAGTTTTTTAAGATCCCTAAGAGCGGATTTTTCGGCCTGAGAATGAAACACAAATTTATACTTGAGATAATTCTAGCCTCCATTATTAGCATAATGATGTATAGCCAGCTTGGAATTTCATTTATAAACATTCCTTTCATTGGTACATTTAATCTTGGTTTAATGTTTATTCCTTTTGCGACTTTTACTATCGTTGCTTTTGCTAACGCCATTAATATTACCGATGGCTTGGATGGACTAGCGGCTGGATCTCTGATGATTTCACTTTTTGGGCTTTGGCTTTTGTCAGCCTCGATTCTTGATGTTCCCTTGTCGATTTTTATAGCAGTCTGGATTGGATCTCTAATTTCTTTTCTATACTTTAATGTTTTCCCGGCTAGATTATTCATGGGCGATGTTGGCTCTCTTTCTTTTGGGGCAACCCTGGCTGTTATAGGATTACTTCTGGGGAAAGTCTTTGCCCTTGTAGTAATTGGCTTTATTTTTGTCTTAGAGATTTCAAGTTCTTTGGCTCAACTGATGAGTAAAAAATTCAGAAATAAAAGGATTTTACCAGCCGCTCCACTTCACCTAACTCTCCAATCTCTTGGTTGGGAAGAACCTAAGATTGTTCAGCGCGCGTGGTTAATACAGATCATGTTAACAATTTTTGGTGTTTGGCTAACCATAATTCGATGAAGCAAAAAAAATCCCTGGCTCGATTTGATCGCATGCTTTTTATAGTAATTATTTCTTTAAGTTTGCTTGGGTTTTTGCTAATGTTCGATAGCTCGGTGATAGAGAGTTACCAAACTTTCGGATCGCCATACGCCTTAATAAGGCAACAAGCTTTTGGTTTACTTCTTGGTTGTCTTGTCTTCATCGGTACTTTCGTGATATCGCCAAAGGTCTGGATTAAGTTTGGAAAAATTGGTTACCTCATTGGCATAATTCTCTTGGCTCTAGTTTTTGTCCCAGGAATAGGGGTAGAGCTTAACGGAGCCCATCGCTGGTTGAACGTTGGCTTTACTTTGTTACAACCTGTCGAAATATTTAAGTTCTTATTTATCGCTGCAATGGCCAAGTGGTTTTCCGAACATCAACGAATCAAACCGTTTCTAGCTGTAACGGCAATTCCAGTCGTTTTGTTGTTACTTCAGCCTGACCTTGGATCGACTCTACTGCTCATCCTAATCGCAGTAGGTATGTTTTTCTTGGCAGGTGGCTCTCTAAAAAAAATCAGCCTCATCGGAATAAGCATAGTGCCTTTGGTGCTTTTGGCCATATTTATGTCACCATACAGACTTGAGAGGCTAAAGACATTTCTCGATCCGAACTACGACCCACTAGGTAGTAGTTTCCATATGCACCAGGCGATAGTAGCCATAGGTGGGGGAGGTTTCTTTGGCAAAGGGGTTGGAAATTCTAGTCAAAAATTTTCTTATCTGCCAGAGACGAGCACAGATTCAATCTTTGCTATAGTTGGCGAGGAACTTGGGTTTGTCGGAGCTTTTGGATTATTATTGCTTTTCGGATTGTTTTTTTGGTTGGTCTACAAAATTGCTCAGAGTCCTGATAATTCTCCTGAAGAGAGACTTCTGGTTTTTGGCATATTAATATGGATAGCTGGTCAGACCATTTTGAACCTGTCAGCAATCGTTGGCTTGATTCCGCTTACTGGAACACCCCTGCCATTTTTCTCGTATGGTAGATCATCTTTGATCATGATATTGTTTGCCTCAGGTACTATTTTGCAAATTGCACGACAGAGCAGATGAAAATTTTAATTAGCGGTGGTCATTTAACTCCAGCGCTGGCCTTTATTGATTTTGTAAAAACTCAAAAAAATGTAGAGATGGTTTTTGTCGGTCGCATTTATTCCCAAGAGCGATCAAAACAGCGCTCTCATGAAAGCGAGGAAGTTTTAAAGAGAGACATTAAGTTCATCCCTTTCAGATCGGGAAAACTTCTTCCATCCTTTAGTATTTTCGCCCTAAAAGAACTTGGAATGTTGATCAAGGGTTTCTTTCACGCTTGTCTGATTATCAGATCTGAGAAACCGAGTCTAGTTATGACTTTTGGTGGTTACCTGGCGGTACCATTGGCTATTTCAGCCTGGCTACATAGAATTCCGGTTGTCCTTCATGAGCAAACTTCGGTTGTTGGGATTAGTAATTCTTTGATCGGAAAAATCGCAACTTTAGTAGCTGTTTCATATCCACACGTTGAGAAATCTTTTGCTGGTAGAGACGTGGTTGTGACTGGCAATTTACTCAGAAACCAATTGCTTGACGACAAAGTGAAGAGACCTGCATGGCTATCGGCTACATCAACGAAGCCAATTTTATATATAACTGGCGGCAATCAAGGTTCTGAAGTCATTAATACTACTGTGCTCCAACTCCTGCCCCAGATAACTCGCGACTGGCTAGTGGTGCATCAGTGTGGAACTGTGAGTGAGCAAAGTGATTATCAAAAAATTCTCAAGGATGAAAGTCGAAAGCTTTCGGTCGCAGCTAGGGAAAGATACGCCGTTAGAGAGTGGATAAATGAAAAAGAACTTGCATGGATTTATCAAAACTGCACGGCAGCAATATCTCGATCTGGTGCTAACACTACCTATGAGTTTCTCTTTTTTGCAATCCCTTCCATTCTTATTCCCCTACCATTTTCACCTCGCCAGGAACAACAAAAGAATGCTGAGTTTTTAGCAAAGATGGGTGGAGCAGTCTTATTAACTCAAAAAGAATTGTCAGCTCAATCACTCCGAGCTGCGCTATCGGATCTACAAAAAAATGTACGTAGATATAAAAACAAGCTTCGAAAAAATACCCCAGAGGCGGGAGGAGCGAAGCGCCTGTGGCAAGCATTGCTAAAACGCGGTTTGGTCTAGATGGATTGAGTTTATGAAGCACAAACTTCTCTCACTTCTTGGACTAACTTTAGCCATCCTTGTCTTTTTTATTTTGCTTCGCCAGCAGATATTCATTGTTAGGCAGCTATTATGTGTTCTCGAGGATGGTTTAAGTTGTGATGACAAAATTGCCAACTCTGTTTTGGAGAAAACTCCACTTCTTTTCACTGATTTTTATCAGAATCAGGCCCTGAATGAGATTCTTAACACTCAGCAGCTTCAGCTGGTAGATTATAAAATTATTTTTCCTGGAGAATTGCAAATAATTGTTAGAGACGAGCCAGTTATCTATAGTCTCATCCTGCCCGACTCAACCAGGTTCTTTGTGACAAAGTCCGGAAAGATCATTTCTAAATCAGAGAATCGAGAAGAGGGAATGTCTGAAATCGTGATTTCTGATGCCGAAGTCGAAATAATTGGTGAAAGTATGGTCTTGCCAAATGCCCACTCAACTTTCGTCGAATTAAAGAGAGTTTTAGAAGAAAATGAACTTGAGCTAAAGGATTTAGTCTGGAAATCAGATCATGAGCTGAGAGTTAAGCTCAAATCAGGACAACAGCTAGTCATAGATCCTGATAACATTACCACCCTTTCTGAGACGATACCCGCGGCTCTCCAGGCGGCCGCTAGGAATTCTAGTGATGAAAAAATAGAGATAGATTTTCGTTTTGCCCTGCCAGTACTACGCACACCTCAATAAATTTGCTATGCTACGATAATCAATTCTATGGCATCACAACGTGTAATCACCGCAATCGATATCGGCACTGACAAGTGTGCGACTCTTATCTCCACTGTCGACGACAATGGACAGCTTCAAGTGGTTGGTGTATCGGTCGTTCCTTCAAAAGGAATGCGCAGAAGTCAAATTATTGATCTGGAAAAAGTACTAGAAACCATCACAGAAAGCCTCGATGGAGCAGAGCGCATGGCTGGTTTTGAAATTCAGTCTGCTTATGTTTCAGTTGCTGGAACTCATATTACTTCTAGAAACTCAAAGGGAGTTGTCGCAGTTGCTTCTCCTAATCAAGAAATAACTCGCTCTGATGTCACCAGAGTCACTGACGCTGCTCGCGCCTTGTCATTGCCATCAGATCGACAAATAATTCATGTCATTCCCAATGCGTATAAAGTTGACTCCCAAGATGGTATTAAAGATCCAGTTGGCATGACTGGAGTTAGACTTGAATCTGAAGCTCACATCATTACTGGTCTGAGTACAACTTTGGTGAATATTGAGAAATGCCTTCAAGACCTTGGTCTAGCTGTCGATGGCTTTGTTTTTGCAGGTCTGGCTTCTTCATTGGTTACCTTGTCTGAAACTGAAAAAGAGCTTGGTGTAGCTGTTGTAGATATTGGCGCAGGATCTACGTCTATTTGTGTTTACCAAGAAGGTTCACTTATTTTCTCAGCCTCAGTGCCAATTGGAGCTCGTCACATTACTCAAGATATTGCCCTTGGATGCAGAGTTAGCTTAGAGACAGCTGAAAAAATTAAACTTTCCCTCAGTAAGGAAGAGCAGCAATTGTCTAGACCTCACGCTGGAGAATCAAAAGAAGACTTCATAGCTCGAAAGAAAAAAGCTGACCAACTTAAGCTGTCGGATTTTGGCGTTGATGATGGTGAATCATTATCGAGAAAAACAGTAATTGACGGCATCATGGTGCCTAGAATTCAAGAAATATTTTCCTTAATAAGCGACCAACTTGAAGATGCTAACATTATTTCTGAAATTCCCGCTGGAATCGTTGTCACCGGTGGTGGTGCTGATACAGTGAGAATGGTTGAGGTCGGTAAGCAAGAATTAAAGCTTTCTGTTCGCGTTGGTCAGCCTGAAGAACTAAAGGGCTTGACTAGCGATATTCACAAACCTTCTTTTGCCACCAGCATAGGACTGCTAGTTTATGGAAAAGCGCATGGGGGTGGTACAGCAAAACGTTCTTTCTCCCTAAATTTCCTTGGTTCAAGGCCAAGTTTTTCCTCAATCACCAATTGGTTTAAGAAAGTAATAACCTCAGTATTACCGTAAAGAATAGAGATCTGGTTGATTCTACTTTTAGAAGTGATACACTGCGAGATATATCGATATGGCATTAGTTAAACCCTCAAATACTACATTCGCAAAGATCAAAGTAATTGGCATTGGTGGTGGTGGCAGTAACGCTGTTAATTCCATGATTAGTTCTAAGCAAATCCAGGGTGTTGAGTTTATTGCTATTAACACAGATGCCCAGGCATTATTAACTTCACAAGCAGACACGAAACTCCAAATTGGCTCAAACTTTACTAAGGGCCTCGGCTCAGGTGCTGACCCAGAAGTAGGTAGAACTGCAGCTGAAGAGTCTTACGACAAACTCAAAGATCTACTTTTTGATACAGATATGGTTTTCTTAACGGCAGGTATGGGTGGAGGCACCGGTACCGGAGCCACGCCAGTCATTGCCGAGATTGCGAAAGAATCAGGAGCTTTGACTGTCGCAGTTGTTACCAAGCCATTTGCTTTTGAGGGCGTGAGGAGAATGCAGTCTGCCGTTGAAGGTATCGATTTATTAAAAAGTTCAGTCGACACACTAATTGTTATTCCTAACCAAAGATTAATGGATGTGGTAGACAGTAAAATGACTCTACTCGACGCCTTCAGATTGGCTGATAACGTCTTGGGACAAGGTGTCCAGGGAATCTCAGACTTAATTACCGTGGCGGGCTTGATTAACGTTGATTTTGCAGATGTTAAAACCATTATGACTGACTCTGGCTCAGCTCTGATGGGAATTGGTGAAGCTAGCGGTGAAAATAGAGCTTCGACAGCTGCTCGCATGGCAGTTGCTTCACCACTGCTTGAAGTTTCGATAGACGGAGCAAAGGGAATTCTCTTCAATGTCACTGGTGGTCCTGATATGACTATGACTGAAGTTTCAGATGCTTCTCAGATAATTGCTAATGCTGCAGATCCAGATGCCAACATAATTTTCGGAGCAACAATCGATGAGGAAATGGGCAACAAGATCAAGATAAGTGTTATCGCTACTGGCTTTGATGAGCAGCAAATGGGTTATAGTCGACCAAACACAGCTATGTTTGGTGCTTACAGCAGACAATCAGAAAATAGATCTAAGCCAAAATCTCAAGAGCCCGAGCCAGAGGCAGAAATGAAAATTGATCGAGCGCCAAGTGGGTACACGCAACCCCTAACAACGGGACAGTTGACCTCAGCTAACGCCGATGAATCACCTTTTGTTCAGTCAGAAGAATTTGACAAAACAAGCAAGTCTCCTTCTAATAGTGCCAAGACAAGGTCGGAAAAATCTGATGCTGTTGATGAGCCATTTGGTCAATTTGAGATTCCTGCATTTTTGCGCAGGAAAAAGTAAGTTAGAATAGCCTATGGCAAAACGCGTCGCATTGTTTCCATCAAAACTTGAAATCCCCGAATTAGAAAAGTCCGTGCTTGAGTTCTGGAAAAAAGACGACACTTTCAAAAAATCAGTTGATCAAAGACCCCTCGACAAGCAGTACGTATTTTACGATGGACCTCCATTCGCAACTGGCATGCCACACGCAGGCCATCTTTTGGGATCCACAAGTAAAGACTTAATCCCGCGATACTGGACCATGAAGGGTTACAGAGTTGAGAGAATATGGGGTTGGGACTGCCATGGTTTGCCAATCGAAAATATGATCGAAGGTCAGCTCAATCTCAAGGGTGGAAAGAAGCAAATTGAGGAGCTTGGTATTGACGTTTTTAATCAAGCGTGCCGCTCAGAAGTCCTTAGACTCGATTCAGAGTGGGAGAGAGTAATCGAACGCATCGGTCGCTGGGTAGATTTCGATAATAACTATAAAACCATGGATACAAGCTACATGGAATCTGTCTGGTGGGGCTTCCAACAAATGAATGAAAAAGGGCTTGTTTATGAAGGCAAAAAAGTAATTTTATACTGTCCTCGTTGCTCCACACCTCTCTCAAATTTTGAGATAGCTATGGATAACAGTTACAGCACAGTCACTGACTGGGCGACTACTTATAAATACAAAGTGGTGGGACAAGAGAATACTTACTTATTAGCTTGGTCCACGACCCCTTGGAATAAATTAGCTACACCGGCTTTAGCTGTGAATCCCGATCTTCAGTATGTGACTGTGGAACAAAATGGCGAAAAATACATTTTGGCCGAATCAAGACTGAGCATGTTGCATGAGAAACCCGAATATAAGGTGGTTGAAAAACACCTGGGGAGTGAATTAACTGCTCTCAAATTTGAGCCTCACTATGATTTCTATCCCAACAGAACCGAAAATGAAAGAATTGGCGTTTTAGTGGCCGACTCTTTTGTCACCGATGACGAGGGAACGGGAGTAGTAACTTTGGCTGTTTACGGTGAGGATGACTATCGCGTCATGCAAAAAGAGAATATCCAAATTGTTGAGCATGTTGATGATGAGGGTAAGCTCAAGCCTGAGGTAAAACCTTGGGCAGGTATGTTTATTCTCAAAGTAAACGATAAAGTTAATGAAGATCTAGAAGCTAGAAATCTTATTTATGCCAATGTGAAGCATACTCACTCAGTCGCTGAGTGCTATCGTTGCAAGACTAGACTTTATTATGCGCCTCTTCCAGCCTGGTTTATTGACATTCAGAAATTAAAACCAGACCTTATAGCTGCAAATGAGAATATTTCCTGGTATCCAGGACATTTAAAGCATGGCCGCTTTGGCAAAGGGCTCGAGACTGCTCCTGATTGGAACATTTCTAGATCCAGATACTGGGGAACTCCAATTCCAATTTGGAGATCAAAAGAAGGTCAAGACAGAGTTATAGGTTCTATAGAAGAGCTGAAGAGATGGGCCGTTGACCAAGAAGCTGCTAAAAATGTAACAGATATTCATCGTGAGAATATTGACTCAATTGAAGTTTGGGTTGATGATGCTAAGACTATAGTTGGCAGACGTGTGCCAGAGGTTTTCGACTGCTGGGTTGAATCTGGTTCTATGCCTTATGCCTCAAGACACTATCCTTTTGAGAATAAAGAGCTTTTTGAAAAGACTTATCCCGCTCAATTTGTCAGCGAGTACATTGCTCAGACGAGAGCTTGGTTTTATACCATGCACGTTATCTCTGTGGCCATTTTCGGTGGAAATGCCGTAGAAAACACTCTTACTACTGGAACAATTATGGCAGCTGATGGCTCAAAAATGAGCAAGTCAAAGCGAAACTTCACTGATCCAATGGAAATTGTCGAAAAAATGGGTGCCGATAGCTTCAGGCTTTATTTGATGAGTTCGCCAGTGATGAGGTCAGAGAATATTAATTTTAACGAGAAAGAAATTTCCGATATTCGTAAAAAAGTTTTTGTAATTTGGTACAACTGCCTCTCATTCTACAAACTTTATCGTCCTAGTGAGTCATTGTCTGGATTAGTTACCACAAAACCAAAACACATCCTTGATAGATGGATTCTTAGCCGTACTCACACCCTAATTAGTGAGATTACCGAAGCGCTCGATAATTACGATACAGTTTCTTCAAGCAGACAACTCATGGCGTTTATCACAGAAATCTCAACCTGGTATCTTAGGAGAAGTCGTGATCGCTTCCGAGTAGAGGACAACCAAGAGGGGCTAGATGTCTTCGGAACTGTTCTGGCTTTAATGTCACAACTTTTTGCGCCAGTGGCTCCTTTCTTCTCAGAATTTGTCCACAGTCAGGTCGTTGATGCCGATGGAAGCGTACACCTCACTGATTGGCCAGAAGCTCTTCCCGAGCTTCAAGACCAGAAACTTGAATCCGACATGACAAACATCAGAGTTATAGTTGAAAAAGTTCACGCTGCTCGAGCTGAGGCTGGAATTAAGTTGCGTCAACCGCTGGCGAAAATTCAGGTCACAGCTCCTTATGCTGAGGCCGATCCAGAAGTTATTCAGGTTCTTCTTGATGAGATCAATGTCAAAGAAGTTATTTGGACCAAAGAAGATAACGCTGACTTAAGTGTTGTTTTAGATACAGTCTTGACCCCAGATTTAGAGGCAGAAGGGCAGGCAAGAGAGCTAATTCGTAACATCCAAGTTTTGAGAAAACAATCAGGATTGGGTCGAGATGATGCGGCAACAGTGTCAGTTCCTAGCATTCCAGAAAAATGGCAAAAAGAAATCGAGCTTAAAACAAAAGTTAAACTCGTGTTAGGCGACGAGATGGGGTTGGTTGCGAAAGAATGAAACAGTGGTTCTTACTTGCATTTATCCTTAGTTTTGCTCTTTTAAGTGTGGTCTCGTTAGCCAGTCTAGATCAAGGCCTGGCATCAAGACAATTGATTTTTTTCCTACTTGGAGTTTCAGTATTTTTTGGAGTCCAGAAGCTTTCGTTCTCAAAAATTTTAAGGTTTAGTCCTTGGTTCTATTTTCTTGTAATAACTCTTTTAGTAGCGGTGCTTTTTTTGCCCGAGACTAGGGGAACTCATCGTTGGCTTTCGTTTGGGGGCCTCTTTGATTTGCAACCATCGCAGCTCGCAGTTCCTGCAGTCTTGCTTTTCATACTTGAGCTAAAAGAAACTACAAAAAAAACGGCCCAATATTGGCTCAGATCATTTGCTTCAATTATCGTCATAGGATCTTTAGTTTTTCTTGAGCCAGACCTAGGTATGTCTTTGCTTGTTGGGTTTGTATCTCTGAATTTAGTTTGGTTGCAACCCCTGAAGTCTAAATATGTGATCGTGGCGATTTTGATTGGCGTAATAGTCAGCTTTGGAGCTTGGTCATTTCTTCTGAAGCCATACCAAAAATTAAGAATTACGAGCTTCATCAACCCCACAGCTGTAGAAACTGCAAGTAACTATAATGTTAGACAATCAATTATTGCGGTAGGATCAGGCCAAATTCTGGGTAGAGGTATGGAAAAAGGTGTCCAGTCTCAGCTGCAATTTTTGCCAGAGCAAGAAACAGATTTTATCTTTGCCGCTTTTTCTGAAGAGTTCGGCTGGGTTGGATCGATTTTAGTGATTATGTTGTATGGAATGTTGCTGAGTTATTTACTGCGTTTTTCCAGGCGATTAGAGGGATCACGACAACTCTTTTTATACAGCGTTTTTGCATATTTTCTATTTCAAGTTAGCATTAACATCGGCATGAATCTAGGCTTAGCCCCCGTCACAGGCCTGGCTCTTCCTCTATTCTCTTATGGTGGTAGCTCGTTATTAACCACTTGCGGCATGCTAGGAATTACTCAAGTTGTCTTAAATGAAACAAGACAGAAGTCCGCGCTCCATATTGCTTAGAAAGCGTGATATACTACTCACCTCATGCCAGAAGAAACATACGCAATCATTCAACTTAGTGGTAAACAGTTTTCTGTTAAGCCAGGAGAGATTCTAGTTGTTCCTACACAGGAAACACCAGTTGATGAATCTTTCGTCATTTCCGATGTTCTTCTTCTAAGCAAAGCAGGTAAAGTCACTGTTGGTGCGCCACTAGTAGCTAAGGCTACTGTTACAGCAAAAGTTCTTGAACACAGAAGAACCAAAAAACTCAGAGTTGCTACCTTCAAATCAAAGTCTAGAACAAGAAGAGTAAAAGGTCATCGTCAAGGCGAAACTGTCATTGAGATAACCGCTATTAAGTAAGTCGCAAATCCAGAAATGAAAAGTTATATATTACAGCTTGGCTCAACGCCACAGCTTTCGTTTGCAGAATTAGTCGCCGTTGTTGGTTCAGAGCCAAAGCATCTGACTGAGACTTTTGTGAGTCTAGAGTTAGATGATGAAAAATCACCTACAGACTTTATTGATCAGCTCGGGGGTACGGTAAAAATTTATCAGGAACTTCAGGTTTTCTCCCACGATGAATCACCCGAGATATTACAGAAGGCAGTGGTTACAGTTTTAACAGATGCCGCCGCTGGTAATAAAATTTCTTTTTCACTTTCTGAAATTGGTCGTGATCATCTCGAACATATTAGTGAAACCGAAATTAAGAACGAACTTCGCCAAGCAGGTATCCCATCTAGATACATAGAAGCCCCTCATGGAGGATTATCTGCTGCAGTGCTTTTACATCGAAAAAATTTGCTTGAGCTGTCAATACTCCAAACTTCCGACTCAGTCCATCTTCTAAAATCAGTTTCTGTCCAGAATATTGATGCTTGGACGATTAGAGATAGAGGTAAACCGTATGCTGATCGAAAAAAAGGAATGCTTCCTCCTAAGGTCGCTAGAATGATGTTGAACATAAATGCTCAGTACGATAAGTCTGAAAAGCGCGTAGTCTATGATCCTTTTTGTGGAACTGGCACTGTTTTAATCGAGAATATGTCGTTGGGTTTTATGTCTTTTGGTAGTGATATTGATGAAGCTGCTGTAAGAGGAGCTAGAGAAAACATGGTTTGGGCCGCAGTAACTCTTGGAGCAGATGATGTTCCCCAAATTATTTTAGCCGATGCCGCTCATGCAGTTCCAACTATGCCAGTTACAGCGATCGTCACAGAGCCTTTCTTGGGAAAACCAAGTCCTAATCCACAACAAATTGAAAATATTTTCAGAGGTTTAGAAAAACTTTACCTTGGTGGCTTTAGACACTGGAGAAGTATTTTGCCTGAAGAGGCTCCAATTACAATTATCTTTCCAAGAAGTAGAGTTGGAAAAATTGTTTACTCAATGACCCGATTAATTGACAAGCTCGAGGAACTCGGCTACACTACACAGTCTGAACCACTCGTATATGCGAGATCGGGCGCAGTAATAGAACGAGAGATTTACACATTTATATATAGGAATAAGCATGTCACACGTTAAAGCCTCGGGATCAGTCCGACAACACAAGCAGGGTAAAAGACCAGGAAAACGTCTTGGTGTCAAAAAATTTGGTGGTGAGGTCGTCAACACTGGCTCAATCATCATTCGTCAACGCGGTTCTACATACAAACCAGGAAAAAATGTCGGCCAAGGTCGAGATTTCACTTTGTTTTCTCTCATTGATGGCGCAGTTGAGTTCGGTCGTCGCCACTCCAAAACTGTTGTCAACGTCTTCGCTAAGTAAGCGCGTGAAAACTGATACTGCACCAGCAGGTTTCCCTGTGGTATACCTTTTAGCATGTCTAAAATGTCCTCAATCCAGTTGTTACCCATAGATCATTTAGAGCCAAATCCTTTCCAACCAAGAAATAAACTTTCTGAAGATGATATTCGAGAGTTGTCTGATTCAATCACTCAATATGGGATCCTTGAGCCCCTCGTAGTTGCCCACACACCAGCTGGATATCAGCTAATTGCGGGTGAACGCAGATGGAGAGCCGCAAGACTCGCAGGTCTTACAGAAGTGCCCGTCATCATAAAAGAGACAACTCCAAAGGAAATGCTCGAGATGGCCATCATCGAGAACGTGCAAAGAACAGATCTGACCGCTATCGAGCGCGCTTTAGCTTTTCAACAACTTCAGAGGGAATTTAATTTTAGTATTGCAGATGTTTCCAAGAGAATTAGTAAGTCGGCTTCCTACGTTAGTAACACCCTGAAGCTTCTGACTTTGCCCGATGCTATTAAAGATGGCCTCATTAGTGGTTCTATTAGCGAAGGACATGCTCGCGCAATCTCGGGAATTCCAGACGATGCCACTATGGTTGAAGTTTATAAAAGAATCTTGAAGGAAACGGCTTCTGTTCGCAGAGCAGAGGAACTAGCCAGATTTTATAAGCAACGCTCAGACGAACCAAAATTTCGAGTGGCTAGAAGAGTTTATGAAACTGACACAAGAGAGGTCGAGGCTTGGGAAAGAAAGATTCAGGATATGCTTAAGGCAAGAGCGAAGTTGAAGCTGACACGTACCCAACAGCAAACAAAGATCAGCATCACTATAAAAGGTGACCCCCATCAAACACAAAAAGATTTAGAAAAAATAATGGCCGCTATTCAAAAAGTATAAGTTGTTTTTGGTAAAACCCCAAAAGTTGAAGTTGGCCAGTACCTCAAAAATGCCCTGCCGACTATGCTTTCGCTACTAATAGGTCCCCAGGCTCTAGAATCGCTCGAATGGGGCCTATTATCTCCCGAGACAAAGTATTCATCAGGACCAAGCGAGATAGTTCTGTTGTTGGCTGTGAAATTGCCTGCATCTGTGACCACAGTCTCTGCCAAATATTGAGATTCATCCACGGGTTGGTTATTAATAAAGATCGTAGAATCGTTTACCCTAACAGTTTCGCCAGGCAAGCCGATGACGCGCTTAATGAAGTCACAGCCAGTTCCTTCTGGGCAGTTAGCTGCCGGAGGAGCATGAAAAACGACCACGTCCCCACGTTGCGGCGTGCCAACTCGATAGCTAACCTTATCCGTGAGCAAATAGTCTCCAGACTCGAAATTTGGATACATAGATTTGCCATTAACCTGATGAGGTTGAAGCAGAAATAAATAAACAACTAGGAATAGAGATAGGCCAATTACAATGGTTTCTATGAAATCAAGAACTAAGGTTGAGAAGGATTTTAGGATAACTAACATGAGCTTGGCCATTATCACCATTCACCGCTGGAGTTTCAAGGACTAAATAGGGATAATGCATATATGGGCTATACAAAACAAGCAATGCACGGGTTCGGTTGGCAGACCTTTCTAAAGTTTGTATCTGCGGCTCTTGTCATAGGTAAAATAGCTGTCTTATCAAGACTATTGACGCCTGAAGATTTTGGAATATTCGCGATTGTGGCCATTGCTTTGGGGCTTGTTGAGGCTAGTACGCAGACCGGGGTCAACACGACAATTTTGCAATCAAATCGCAGTATTAGCTACTATTTAGACACTGCCTGGGTAATAGCAATTGTTAGAGGCCTAATTATTGCTATTGTTATGACCGTTCTTGGATTTGGTCTAAGTATTTATTACGAGAAAGAAAGTTTGCGCTTTTTAGTGGCTATTGCAGCATTGGTTCCACTCATAAAAGGATTTATTAATCCTAGCTTAATTTTATTGCAAAAAGAGTTCCTTTTCTTAAGAGAAGCATTATTAAAAATTGGCTTGCTGGTCGCGGAGATTCTAGTTGCGATAGTGATCGCCTTTTACTTTCACTCAGTTCTGGCATTAATTGTGGGGCTTATTGCCGCCGCCTTGCTTGAAGTCTTTCTCTCGTTTAAGCTCTTTGCAGATAGACCATCTTTTTTCTTTCGTACCAGCAGAGCCAAAGAGATTCTCATCAATGCTAAGGGCTTAAGTCCCGCAGCCTTGTTGAGCTATATTCTTGATAATGTTGATGACTTGATTGTTGGTAAGATTGTCGGAGCCTACCAACTTGGCCTTTATCACAACGCTTATTCTCTGGCTCACAAACCGAACTATGATATGTCCAAAGCCCTGGGTCACTCGGTTTTTCCAGTATATACAAAGATCGTGGATGACCGTATCCGCCTCAGAAAAGCATTCGTTAAATCATCTCTCGCATTCATGGGTTTTGCATTCTTTGTTACTCTGCCCGCGATTATTTTTCCGACCCAACTTGTTGCAATTGTCTTGGGAGAGCAGTGGCTGAGCGTTGCATCTGTTTTACCTCTTCTAGCGATTGCTGGCCTATTACACTCGGGAAATAATCTTGTATACAACTTGCTCATGGCTACGAAAAGATATGCGATTCTAAACATGCATCTCTTTTTTAGCATGATCACTCTCATTGGCAGCTTGATTTATTTTGTAAATCTCAATGGCCTGATCGGTTCGGGCCAAGCACTTCTAGTCGCGCGTGGGATCACCTTACCAATCCTAATTTTTGGACTTTATGACATCTTTAGAAAACGATAATCTTTTAACCGTCGTAGTTTTAGTGCATCAGCATGACGACAGGCTCAGAAATTGCCTCAATTCACTAAAGCAGTTTCCCGAAGTATTAAAAATTGAGTCGGAATCTACAATCACAGACTTTGCCGCCGCCAGAAATAAGGCCCTTGCTCAGGTTAAAACTCCATGGGTTTTTTTTGTAGACAGTGACGAGGTTGTTCCCGAGGGGTCATACGAAATTATTAAAAAGGCGATTCGTGATCAAGAAGCCGATGCATTTTCAGTAGTCCGTAGCGACATTTTTCGTGGCAAAAAACTTAAGTTTGCAGAATGGGGAAGACAGCAAATTGTGAGATTGCTTCAAACAAAATCAATTTTTTTCAAAGGAAAAGTCCATGAAGTTCCGACTGGATATAAATCTCAAGTCTTACTACCGATCACTATTAAGCACTTCGCCCACCAATCAGTCGGCGAGTTTTTAGTATCGGTTGAAAGATACGCAGCTTTAAGAGCAACAGAAATTCGTTCATCAAAAACAAGGTTGATTCTAGAATTAATTACATATCCTCCTGGAAAGTTCATCTGGAATATGGTTTTTCTTTTAGGTTTTCTTGATGGCTGGAGGGGGTTAATTTACGCGACCATTATGAGCTATCACTCGGCTATGGTTCGTATCTTTGCGTTGGGAAATTTGTTACAAAATGAAGAATAAACTTAGAAGAAATAATTGGCTGATCGCAGTTGTTCTGCTTGTCTTAGCACCTTTTTCATTAGCTCAGTTAGGGAGAATAGAATTTGCTTTTGGAGGCGCCTATGTCTTTGAGATTGGTATTTTTTTATTAGTAACTCTGAATGCACAAAAACTAATCCTAAGCCTAGCTAGAAGATTTAAAAACTCAAAATCTTCATCAAAGTTAATGCTTGGCTGGCTTATCCTACTGACCTTGGCTGGTTGCCTAAACTCGGAGTCAATTGTTCCATTTCTTTATGTGTCTAGATACTTCTTTTATGGTCTATTCGCTTATCTCTTAGCTACTCAAATGCCAAAGCTTCAGCAAAAAAAACTGCCAAGCTTAATTCTTATCACCGGCATATTTATGACTTTTCTTGGACTACTGCAATATGTTTTCTTACCAGATACTCGTTTTCTAAGAAGTCTTGGCTGGGATGATCATTACTACAGAGTGATCGGCACACTCCTAGATCCAAACTACTTTGGTATGCTCATAATCCTGACCGTGAGTCTGACTTTTTCGCTTCAGAAAAAACTCATACAAAAAGCCCTATGGTTTATCGTCAGCTTTCTTCTTAGTATGTTGGCCTTAACCTACTCAAGATCTTCATACCTAGCAGGAATCGTTTTTCTAAGTTTAGTCACTTTTGTTTCTAAAAGTAAAAGGCTTGCCTCGATGATTGTCTCAGCTTTGGCTGTCTCAGCTTTAGTTTTTGTAGTAGCACCAAAGCCAGGAGGCGAGGGGATGGATCTACTTAGAACAAGTACTATCGAAAGTAGAATCAGTCATGAAAAGGAGGTCGTCGCAGATGCAAACATTCTCCAAGTTCTTGCGGGAAAGGGTATGTTTGCTTCAGATTCACCCAAGAATTCTAGCTCAGATCTGCCAAATCACGCCAAGCAGCCTAACTCTATTTTCACTTTAGTTTATTCAAGCTCAGGTATTCTTGGCTTATTAATCGCCACTTTTTTTATTATCAAATTCCTTGCCAGACTTTACAAAAAGGACAAATATATAACCTTGGGGTTAGTTGCTCTGATTGTTCACGCTAGTTTCAACAACTCCGTTTTGGAGCCAATTCTAGCGCTTTTTTGGTTGCTTTTGGTTGCTGTCGTTGAGATTAAAGCTCGAAACGAATATTAAGTTTTTTCTCAATGGAATTGCCAGCTGCGTCGGTAGCGATTACCGTAAGTTCATTATCACCTTCATTCAAAAATTGTGAGTGAGAGAAACTGCCGTCTTCCTTGGCGTAAGTAAGTTTTCCATTAACGGTAACTTTAACTTCTGGATCAGTTACGCCTGTTATAGCCAGAGTTCTATTGGCTCTGCCCTGAATGGTAGCGCTAGATTCAGGTGTGAGAATCTCGAGAGGGGGAATCTCGGTGTCAAGAATTATTCCATAGGCTCGGCTATGTTGTGATTCATTACCAGCTTTGTCTCGGGCGAAAGTAATAATGTTATTTTCTCCTTCTGTCAATGTAATTGCTGTTTCGAACGAGCCATCTGACCCAGCGATAACAGGCTCAGACTCTTGACCGTTCACCAAGATAATCACATCACTTTCAGGTTCGGCATAACCGAAAAGAGTCAGCTGTGAATCAGTGGTTGCCTTTGGAGGAGCCGTGAACGTAGGTGTGTAAGGAGGCAAGGTGTCAGCTGGCGCGAATGGAGTAGCGTTGCTGCCGAGAATTTTCGTTGTGATACCAATAAAATTTGGCAGAATTACAAAAATAAATAAACCGAGAACAACCACAGAAAAGAAAACAAAAAACCAGGTTTGGCGCACGACTTTAGATTTCTCGTGCTTGAGTAATCGGGATGAAATGCGACGTGACTTTTTAGGCATGCTCTGAGTATAACACTATGAGCCGAGAAGGGGATTCGAACCCCTGACCTACGGTTTACGATACCGCCGCTCTACCAACTGAGCTATCTCGGCGCAAAGGAGCGGGATACGGGAATCGGACCCGCTTCTCCACCTTGGGAAGGTGGCATACTACCAGTGTACTAATCCCGCGATGCAAGTTATTGTAACAAAGTAATGAAAAATTACTGCACATTTTATTTAGTTCGTCATGGTGAGACCGTGATGAATACACAAAAAATAATGCAAGGTCACATTGATTCACCCTTAACAGAAAAGGGCGTTTCCCAAGTACAAGAAACAAAAAGATTATTAAAGGATGTGCTATTTCACCACGTAGCAAGCTCAGATATACTCAGAGCAAAGAGAACTGCAGAAATTATTGCTGAGGGTCGCAACTTAGACGTTCATACTCACGAACTACTTAGAGAAATGCATTTTGGAAAGTTTGAGGGCAAAAAACTCTCACACTTCTTAGAAAAGCTAAAAGATAAAATTGCAGAGCGAGACTTATTGGCAGAAAATGCTCAGCTGACTTATAAGATTGATCCCCTGATCGAAAGTTATGAGCAAGCCTCGGATAGAATGCTTACCTATCTTCAGCAAGCTGTCAAAGAACACGCGGGAAAAACTGTTTTGGTTGTGTCTCACTCTAATATGATCAGATCAACTCTTGTCAGGATTGGCTTTGCCAGATCACACGAACTTCCAAGTGGCGCTATTAAGAATGCAAGTTATGTTGTTATTCAATCAGATGGAAATGAGTACGTTGTGAAAGAGGCGGTTGGGATTGAGAAGCAGTTAATAAAGTAGTTTTATGGTCGGGATATCTAGAAGAGATTTTTTAAAGTTGACACTTGCTGCTGCTGGCATAGCTCTCACGGCAGACCTGCCTACTTGGATTGACTCCATTAAAGACATTCAGTTCAAAAACCTAATTGAAATTTGTACAGATTTGTTGAGACCAGATCAGGTATTAGATATTCTTGATGCTGATCTAGATTTACAAGATGCCATTGGATCATGTTTCACTTTTTTATTAGAGAATGGGGAAGATCCAGAGGAGTTTTTGATTGAGGAAGGTTTTCTTTAATAAAATAGGTGTGACGAGATATTAACTCCGATCACATTGAATTGCTGAATGACGCAGATGAAAATATGATACTGGATGTTGATAGTTTATATATCATAAACTATCATGGTTAATCGTAACTATTTGGATATGAAGGGATCAAAATGTCAATTGAAGGTAAAGATTTTACAAAATTATCACGTGAGCAAATTAGAGACTGGCTTCAAAGTCATAGAGATGTAGCAGGCCAAGATAGCAAACCATCTCCAGAGATTGCTAAGCTCTGGGATGAGGTAGCAAGTTATTATTCTGCAAATTATGAGGCAGAAGAAGCAGACCGAGCTCAACGCTAGCAAAGCATTGGTATCGTTGAAAATAAGAATTTAGTGAATCAGACCAGAGTTACGTGGAACA
>CAZPFX010000003.1:0-57652 GCA_964586055.1 uncultured Pseudomonadales bacterium
CGTCCTTTGACAGAAAAAGAGATAACTAATGATCTTGGAGCTCTCGTATATGGAGAGATTCAGGCGAAAGAAAATGGATTAATTGACCAGATTGCAAACAAACAGGATGCATATGACTATCTAGCCGAGAAGGCTAGCGTTAGAGACGACTATAGGGTAGTCAGAGAATCTTCTGCAGATGATGTCTTCAGCCAGATCTTAGGCGTGGCTAAAAACCAGACCCGAACAGCCAGTCTTCACCCACTTTGTGGCCAACAAAGTACAGCCTTAGTTTACTTTGGTTCTGTTGCTGTACAGTGTCAGCCATAAATTCTGTATACTAAAATACATGCTGCTCAAAGAGACGCTTGCCCATCTATTTCATCCCCGTAGGTCAAACAATCATCGACCACGAATTTTGCACCCACGCGAGCTTTTTAACTTTGTAGGACTCGTGATAATTTTCTCAACCTTCGTTCGGATTACTGCCGCCAGTACTTCGCCCTTGGGTAGTGTTTTGGGTTATGCAGTCGATATCAAAGCGCAGCAAGTAGTCGCTGAAACTAACAAAACGCGAGCCTCACTGGGGCTTGAGCCTTTGACTTTAAATTCGAGCCTCTCGGAAGCAGCATTATCCAAGGGGCAACATATGTTGACCAATCAATACTGGTCCCATGTGGCGCCAGATGGCACCGAGCCTTGGTACTTTATCAAGAATGTTGGCTATGGTTACACTGTGGCTGGCGAGAACCTGGCGCGTGACTTTCAAGATACTCCAGATATGATTTCCGCCTGGATGGCCTCGCCGACTCACAAGGCTAATATCGTTAATCCAGAGTATAAAGATATTGGAGTAGCCGTTATTAATGGAGAGCTTTTGGGCTCTGAAACGACTCTGGTCGTGCAGATGTTTGGAACCTTACGACAGGAAGCGGCATTAGTGGATAATAAGCCTTTGGTTCCTGTGGCGAACGCAGTTGACGCAACGACGGAACAGCACACTGGAGTGATGCCTACAATGTCGAGTGTGGTACAAACTACTAGGACAACTAATTACACCGAGGAGGTCAGCGTTATTACGCCCTTGCAGCTAACGAAGATTGTCTTTTTATCGATCATTGTTATCTTGATGTTTGCCTTGGTTTATGACGCCATTGCCATGCGCAGAAAGCAAGTGGCTAGAACAGTCGGTGATAATTTAGGTCATATTATGTTGTATCTAACTGTGGCGATTTTAATCATTTTCTTCAAGGGCGGAGTGATTGGCTAATATGTATAAACAACTTCATCAACATTTGGCTGCATACGGCTTCATTGCTGTAGTTCTAGTTGGCTTTTCAGCACTTTTTCTCAGAGCTTGGCCTGATAGAGAAATGCAGCGCTTGTTAATTGCTTGTCTGATGTTTTTATACTTCGGTTGGGGAATCGTTACTCACACCAAGACAAAACAATTAACGCTCCACGTTGTTCTTGAGTATCTGAGTGTCTCACTCTTGGCAGGAGTTCTGCTTGGATTAGTGACGATCTAGGGTGGGGATGATACACTAGACGACATATGAAAGGCATTATTCTCGCCGGTGGCTCTGGAACTCGCTTACGTCCTTTGACTACAATCACTAGTAAGCAACTTCTTCCAATTTATAACAAACCGATGATTTTGTATCCGCTGCAAACTTTGTTGACGGCTGGGATTAGAGAAGTGCTGATCATTGTTGCTCCGAATAACGCAGGAGACTTTCTTAAGTTACTTGGAAGTGGCAAAGAGTACGGTTGCAAATTCACATATGAAATTCAAGATAAGCCAGAGGGACTTCCGCAGGCATTTTTAATTGGTGAAAGTTTCATGAATAATGACGATGTTACTCTGATTTTGGGAGATAATATTTTCGAAGACGATTTTTCTGAAGCTATTAGATCATTTCAAGGAGGAGGTCGAGTCTTTGCTAAGCAAGTTCCAGATCCAGAGCGGTTCGGTGTGGTCGAGTTTGATGAACAGAGAAAGGTTGTTTCAATTGTGGAGAAACCAACGGAGCCAAAGTCTGACTATTCAGTAACGGGTTTATATATTTACGACAAAACAGTTGTCGAGAAAACTAAAAATTTACAACCTTCAGAGCGCGGTGAACTTGAAATTACCGACCTTAACAATGTCTATCTGAAGGAAGGCAATTTAGACGTGGCTTTTGTTAATGGTCACTGGTTTGATACTGGAACTTTTGAGTCAATGTATGAAGCGATTACATTTGTTCGAGGCCGTGAACTTGCAAATCAATAAATCTCACTTGATTCGATCTGTGCTAGTAGTTTTTTCCCTGGTTGCCTTAGTTGTTGGTGGCGTTGTCTTCGCACAAGACAAAGCTTCTGAAACCATTTTTCTAAAGCGCTTTAAGACGGAAGAATCAAAGCGCCTGATTGAACTTTACCAAGCTAATTTTGAAAAATATAAGACTTCTGAACGTGACTTCTATCTTGCCAAGGCTCAGTACGAACAGCTTTATACCCTAGCTTCATTAGAGTCTGCAGTTGTCTCAACTCGACAAGTAATGGAAGATAGGGCTAATGTCCTAATTGTTTACGAAGAGTTACTGGCAGCCAGTCTGGTAGATACAACTGGAGCAGAGCTAAGCATGAAACAAGAAACTTTGGCTAAGCTTCAGAAACAAATAGGAGAGTTAAAGGCCCATAAAGAAGTTATAGCGGCAGCTCACGACAGAGCCGCGGTTTATAGGGCTGGCATAGATTTCTCACTACTTGTCCCAGAGCTAAGCGCCACTGCTTACGAAACCCTGTCCCAAATTGTCATTGCTGATATCCAGCGAGTTTATGATAAGACCGTCACCTACTACGCCGATCTAAAGCAAGCTCAGTCGGAGATGGAGACTTCGCCACTTAAGGCAGAAGAGCGTAAGCGAGCTTATGGAGAGACTGACGCGCTTATGGCTTCAATTGGAGAGAATCTGGATTTGATTAGATCGAGCATCACTGCAAAGAATCAGAGACTAGACCACTCTTCTTATACCGAGATCGTGAGGAGCTTATCGAGTTCTCACGCCCAACTCTCACAAGCCATGGACTTTCTCAATGAGTTAGAGAGAGACGGTCGAGTAGAGGCACAATAATATGTTCAAAACCGATAAATACAACCAAACTGAGTTTTCAGCCGAAGAGCCACTCTACGAGAAAATAAGCTCTCCTCAAAAACCAGCAGAGCCAGTGATCCAAAAAATTGAAGAAGAGATAGCTCCGGTAAATAATAAAAAAAAGAAAATCATCATCGCATCAATTGTGATCTTCGTCAGTTTCTTGATAATTCTTTCGATTTTGATGAGTGGCGGTGGCGGAACTGTGTCAAATGGTGACGCAGAGCCAACCCCAACTCCCGAGGCAGCTGACACCAGAACCCCAATGCAAGTAAGGTTAGAAGAGTTGAAAACGGAACTTCGCGACGCTGATCCTAATCAGCAACCCCTGCTTTTTCCAGCTATGGATTATGATATTTCGCTTGGCTCCACCGATGATTAACATCTTGTTGTTGTACATTGCTGCTTTGTCTCTTATTACGTTTGTGTTGGCATATAAATTTTCAAAAAGAGGTTCCTTCTATAGTGACACTCTATTTTTGACCCCCCTTGGTATTTATGTATGGGGAGACGCCTTAATTTTGGCGCCGTTTTGGTTTTTAGTCAGCACTACCTTCTTGATATCGAGCGCAGAGATGAGTCTGTTTTTGCGTATTTATGTCTTATTTTTAGCGTTGAGATCTGCGTATGAAGTTATTTACTGGTTGCTTCATCAGTCTACAAAAAGTGAATATCAGCCACCAGTTCTTCGTTCAGTAAAATGGCTGAAGGCGCAGGATATCGCTATCCTTTATCAGCTATTTCACACTTGTATTATTGTGTTATCGCTTGGTTGGCTGTTTCTCTAGCTGCAAAACTACGAATGCGAGCAACACCCAGAAGCTTAAAGATAAAAGTGAGAATGGCAAGACCAAGCCCAGCATGTTTCCAAGTTGGTGAGGGATTTCAGCAATGATAAGTAAGTGCAAACTTAGACGGACTACATAGCCGATGTTGCTAATGCGCTGATAAAGTTTTAGTACCAACCAAACCATAATAATCTCGACGACTAGGAACATGCCTCTGGAGAGTAAGAAACCTGCGAAAATCATTAGAGGCAGGAATGCAACTAGAGTTGATAAGATATTCAGTAATGTAGAAATTCCAGAGCTGATGCCTGATTTTATTTCTTGACCTGTAGCTGAAAAAGTTTCAGTAAACATCTCATTAAGATTAGAGACCTGTTCTTGATCACGAAAAGAAACATTCACCTGAGTCGGAGAAATGCTAACTAGACTTTCTTTTGTTTCTTCATCTGAGGATATTGAGAGAGCGTTCTGAGGAATGCCCACGATTGTTTTTAGAGCTGCAGGTGTTTTGACAGTGATATTAGTTGGCTGAGAAAAATCAAGCCTACTTCCATCCCATGAAAAAGTTTCGTCATCAGGAATTTGAGATATTAGTTCTTCTGATGCTTGGAGAATCGATGATTCGACATTGGGTCGAATATTTATTTGAAACCAAGTTGTGTAGCCAATTGCTATCACTACATAGAACAAGACAGCAAAACCAAGGCTTTGAAGGGTGGAAGTCTTTTGAAGGCGTTTATAAAAACCGATATCGGAGATACTTTCCCACCATGTTTGCGTATACCATTTGGCTAATCGTTGTAGTGTCTTCATGACTGCTAGTATACCTTGCCAAGTATTTGGTACAATGTATTCATGGCATTTTCACTTAATAGCTTTGACGAGCGCATGAGCGCTGCGATCGACTTTTTAAAAACAGAACTTAAAAAACTTCGTACTGGTAGAGCAACTGTGTCGCTTTTAGACGATGTGGTCATCGATGCCTACGGTGGAAAAATGAGAATTCCAGAAGTGGCTAGCCTTTCGGCTCCCGATGCGACCTTGCTCGTTATTCAGCCTTGGGATAAAAGTTTGCTGGAAGCAATCGAAAAAGGCATCCAAGCTGCAAATGTGAATTTACATCCTATTGTAGATGGTGACATAGTTCGCATTGCCGTGCCATCTTTAACAGAAGACAACCGCAAAGACATGGTAAAAAGACTTCATCAAATGGCTGAAGCAGGCCGTGTGAATGTCCGCACTCTTCGAAACGACACAAAAAAGCAAATCGAACAACAAAAAGGTGGCGAAGGAATCAGTGAGGATGACATTCAGGCAGAAACTGCAGATTTGGAAAAGAAGGTTCAGAAAGCTCTTGAGACAATCGAGACACTCGTAAAGCAGAAAGAGCAAGAGCTTTTAACTCTATAGATACTCCATGACAATCGTGCTGATAATTCTAGCTCTTTCGTTTTTGATAACTATCCATGAATTCGGTCACTTTATTGCCGCAAAAATGAGCGGGATTACTGTTGAAGAGTTTGGCCTAGGATATCCTCCCCGAGCAATGACGTTATTTACCTGGAAGGGAACAGCTTTCAGTCTGAACTGGATTCCTTTCGGAGGTTTCGTAAAAATGGCTGGGGAAGACTCAGCCCCCAAAAAAAGATCAACACCTGCGAAGGGTAGTTACTACGGCGCTTCGCTTCCTAAGCGGTTATTCGTCTTACTCGCTGGAGCAGGAGTCAATTTTCTTTTTGGTGCTTTTGCCTTTGCCATCATATTTACCAAGTTCGGCATTCCTGTAGAAGTTCAAGGAGCGAGAATTGGCTTCGTTGCCCCTAACTCTCCTGCCGCAGAGGCTGGAGTTCAGCCGAACACTGAAATTACCGCAATTACTATATCTGAAGAGACTATAAATATTTCCAGTCCAGCGGATGTGATCTCTGTTGTTAGCGCCCATAAGGGTGAGACAGTTGTTATTCGCACATCGGGGCTTTGCCAAGGTCTCACTTGTCCAGATGGTGATACTCAGTTCGAAACATACCTACGTACCGACTCAGAGACTCCCAGCGGAGAAGGTTCTTTAGGCGTTCAGTTTCAGCAGAGCTTTCAGCAGTTTTATCCAGTTTGGCAGATGCCATTCAGAGGTATAGCTTTCGGAACTAAGGAAGCGGTTAATCTCGGAGTCACAATCGTTGGTTTGCTTGGCAATATGATGAGCGAAATGTTCTCTTCTGGAAAGCTTGCTCCAGAACTTTCTGGTCCCGTGGGCATTGTTTCGCAGGCGAAAGAGATGGGAGTTTTTACAGCTGGTTTCTTTACTGCTCTGTCTTTCGTAGCTATGTTGTCAATAAACTTGGCCGTGATGAATGTTTTGCCCATTCCTCCTTTAGATGGTGGCAAAGCAGTTTTAACAGCGCTTGAATTAATTATTAGTCCTCGAATTATCAACAGAGCGGAGTATTACTTAAGTTACGGAGGTTATGTGGCATTGCTTAGTCTGATTGTGATAATTACTATTCGTGACGTAGTTAGGCTTTTTGGTGTATAAATGACAGGTATGAAAAGAAGAAGACGCACCAGAGCTGAAAAACAAAGACGCATTGTTCCTCAAATTTCTCCAATTAAAGCTGATGAGCCGCTAATAAGCGATGTCCCATTAATTAAAAAGGATCTTCTTAAGACTTTAATCATTTCGATTTTTTTAACAGTCCTCTTAATTGGCATTTATATATATTTAGGCTAGAATGAGTTTCGTTGCCTTTATCTATTTACAATAAGGAAATAAGGAATATGCCAAAGAAATCACTCATCCTTGCACTTGTGCTTTATGTTGTCTCAAGTGTGACTTCATATGGAGTCTTTTCTTACGCGAAAAGTGGCAGTGTGATTCCGGGTGGAATGGTTCCAGATCAGAGTGCAGAGGTTGACGAAGATGGAACTACCCTGCTTTCTAGTCTGCTTGAGATCAGTCCTGAAGATCCAAAAGATCAAGAGTGTCCACTAAGCGGTGCTTATTACACTCAGCAGGAAAGAGATGCCTGGGAAAAGCGTCGTCCTTTGGCTGTGATGATCGAAAACTCTCCAGACGCCAGGCCCCAATCAGGTTTATCTGACGCTGATATTGTTTTTGAGGCAGTTGCCGAAGGAGCAGTAACTCGCTTCATGGGTCTTTTCTATTGTGGAGTTCAGGCTAACGACACAACCATCGCCCCAGTTCGATCAGCCAGAACTTACTTTGTTGACTATGCATCTGGCTTTAATTTACCGCTTTACGTTCACGTAGGTGGAGCGAACTTACCAGGCCCAGCAAACGCCCTTGGTCAAATTTCTGACTATGGTTGGGCGCTCGAAAATGACTTAAATCAGTTCTCTATTGGCTATCCAACTTTCGTAAGAAATGCAAATAGGATTGCTGGTAAAGAGGTGGCGACCGAGCACACAATGGAAACAACCTCAGAACTTCTCTGGGCAGTGGGAGAAGAGCGAGGCTGGACAAATATGTCACCTGAAATGAAATACGGGCGAAAAGTTATTCCAGCTGAAGAATGGTCTGAAGGCTTCGAGCCTTGGACATTTGAAGATTCAGTACCAGCAGTCGGTGATGTAAGAAACATATCGCATGAGTTCTGGACTGGTTATAAGCAATATGAAGTTAGCTGGAGCTATGATTCTGCCACCAATTCTTATCTTCGCACCATGGGCGGAGAGCCACATGTCGATATGAATGATGGAAAGCAAATTGCCGCCTCTAACGTTATCGTCCTTCTTACAGATGAGAAGGGTCCAATTGATGAGCTTAAACACATGCTCTACAAGACCACCGGAACAGGCAAAGCTCTGATCTTTAAGAACGGCCAAGCTATCACGGGAAAATGGTCAAAGAAGACAAGAGAATCTGAGCTTCGTTTCACAGATGCAGCTGGTAAAGATATTCCATTAGCGCGCGGTCTTACTTGGATCTCTGTTGTTGATACGTCAACTGAGGTAAACTATTAAAGATGAACACACTGCAAGATTTCATGATCTCAAGAGTACGATCCAAGATGGTCGAGCTGTTTTATGGTAATCCCGAAGAAATGTTCTATGTGCGTGAAATTACACGCAAAACCAATGAAGAAATAAATGCCGTCAGAAGAGAGCTTGAACGCATGCTTGGGTATGGAATGCTCAGGAGCGAGCAGAGAGGGAATCGACTTTATTATTCCCTAAATACCAGATATGTTTTCTTTCAAGAATTACAGCAGATGGTCGCTAAAAGTACCGGACTTGGAAAAAAACTCCGTCGTTTCCAACGAAAGCTAGGTAAGTTGAAGTTCGTAATGTTTTCCTCTAGATTTGTGAGAAGACTTAAACCCCGCCAGGGAGAAGTGGACATGTTGGTCGTTGGAGAAGTAGTTTTGCCAGAGCTAGAAGCACTAGTAAAAGTAGAGCAAGAAGCTCTTGGTCGAGAAATAAATTACACTATTTTGACAGAAGAAGAGTTCGAATTTAGAAAAACCCGCCGCGATCCTTTTATTATGGACGTGCTCTTTTCGAGTCGAGTCATGGTGATCGGTAGTGAGGACGAGTTCGTAGATCGTCAAATACCAGGATTATAAGAGTTTCAGAACCCTGCCAAGATAGAATATGTCATCAGTTCACAAGCGCTATATTGTTATTATTTTGTTGGCACTTTTTGCCGGCATTGTCGCTTTGCCAAAAAAATTCTCCTTAAACTTGCCAATTCTGGGGGAAATTGAAATAGTTTCACCACTGCAAAGATTCGATTTTAAAAAAGGCCTTGATATTCAGGGAGGCATGCAGGTCGTTCTCGAAGCAGACATGAGCAATATCTCTACAGAAGATCGAGAGACGGCTCTAGAGTCAGCCAGAGAAATTCTTTTGAGACGCGTCGATCTTTATGGTATTAGTGAGCCAGTTGTTCAGACCGCCGTCACAGCTGAAAGTTATCGAATTATTGTTGAGTTACCCGGCGTTAGTGATGAAACAGAAGCTCTTGCTCTGGTGGGTAAAACAGCAGAGCTATCTTTTCAGCTTTTGAAGCAAGTTCCGATTGAGATACCTGTTACAGAAGACGGGACAACGCCAGAAATTGATTTACAACAAACAATGACTCTTGAAGACACGGGACTTGGTGGATCGCAGCTGGAGCGCGCATCAGTCCAATTTGATCCACAGACAAATGAGCCACAAGTTGGTTTAAGCTTCGATCCAGAGGGCACAAAATTATTCGCAACTATCACGAGCGACCACACCAATGAACAACTCGCAATTATTCTGGACGGTGGTATTTTAATGGCGCCAAATATTTCGCAGCCAATTTTAAATGGTCAGGCTGTGATCAATGGAGGTTTTACACTTGAGGATGCTAAACAGCTGAGTATTCAGCTCAACGCTGGAGCCCTGCCCGTACCAATTCATGTTCTTGAGCAGAGAACTATTGGAGCCAGCCTTGGCTCTGAATCAGTGAGAGACAGCCTTAGAGCTGGTCTAATTGGAATTGCTGGCGTCATGTTGTTTATGGCTTTGTATTATGGCTGGAAGGGAATCTTAGCAGATGTTGCCTTGTGCATTTACGCCTTATTAACTGTTGCCGTCTATAAGCTTTTCGGTGTTACAGTGACTGTTCCCGGCTTAGCAGGATTGCTATTATCTGTAGGTATGGCAGTCGATGCCAATATTTTGATTTTTGAGAGAATGAAAGAGGAGCTTCGCATGGGCAGACCTTTTAATAGGGCCATGGAGTTAGGTTTTGGTAGAGCCTGGGACAGTATTAAAGATGCCAACTTGGCCACAATCCTGACTGCTCTTATCTTGATTAACCCGATGAATCTCACTTTTCTTAACACTAGCGGTATGGTGAGGGGTTTCGGAGTTACACTTCTAGTAGGAGTCGCTCTTGGTTTATTCACCGGTGTATTTGTTACCCGAACGCTTCTGAGAATGTTTCTAAAAGGTTAATATGAATTTCTTGCGCTTCAGAATCTTTTACTTTTCACTCTCATTGCTTTTTTTAGTTCCTGGGATTTTCTTTCTATTAAGATTTGGCTTAAGACCAAGTATTGATTTTGTTGGTGGATCTCTAATAGAAATTCGCTTGAGTGAGCCAACGGAGTTAACTAGCGAGAGACTGGCTCCACTTCTTCCTGAAGGATATGACTTAAACACGCTCCAGCCTTCTGGAGAAATGAAGTATCAACTCAAAGGTTCTGAAATAAGTAATGATCAAAAAGATCTATTTATTCAGAGCGCGCAAGCCGAACTCGGACCTGTAGAAGTTCTGCGTTTCGACACCATTGGTCCTACCTTAAGTGCTGAGTTACTCAAGAAAACTTTGAGTGCCGTCTTATTAGTCTCTGGCTTAATAACTCTTTATGTTTGGTATCGCTTTCGTGATCTGAAGTATGGAGTCTGCGCCACTCTGGCGATGTTTCATGACTCACTAATTCTTATTGGAAGCTTTAGCATCTTGGGATATTTCTTAGGTGCAGAAGTAGACGTTCTGTTTGTGACCGCTCTTTTAACAACTTTGTCATTCTCGGTTCACGACACCATTGTGGTTTATGATCGAATTCGTGAGCTTACACATAAGCATCCAAAACATAGCTATGCTGTGATTCTGAATGCAGCCATTACAGAGACATTGGCCAGATCAATAAATAACTCCTTAACAATTATTCTGATGCTTTTTTCCCTATCCTTACTAGGCGGCGAAACTATCCGTTGGTTTTCCATTGCTTTGTTAATTGGAGCTATCACAGGAACTTACTCCTCGACCTTTACAGCAGTGCCCATGCTTAGTTTGTGGGATGAGATTGAGAAGCGGAAGAAGAAATAATCTTTTTGGCTTCATCAATTAGAATTGCCTTAGTATTTTTTTCAGGATTTTCTAGGACTTGCTCAAAAAGCTGTTGGAGTATTTCGCCAATAATGCGACCGGGTTTTAATCCGAGAGTAGTGATTAAATCGTTACCATCTATTTCTAGATCAGTGACTTCGAAAGGTTGATGTAGTTCTGCAATCATTCTTTCTTTAAATTCCTCAAGTCGCCAGCTTGTTTTCACCGCTCCACTACCCAAGCGATCACCTTCACGAAGATCAAGAATATCGTCAATGTTTGAAAGACCAACCTTTCTCATGAAGCGTCTCACTGCAGCGTCAGACATGGTTGGTTGATAATGGAACATGTGGAAACGCACCAGAATAAACAAGCGATCGGTTTCTTTATTTGAGAGCTTGAGTCTTTTTGCAATCGTTTTGGCAATGCGAGAGCCAACAACCTCGTGATTATAAAAAGTTGGTTTTCCAGAGCTGTTGTCATAGGTTGCTGGTTTGCCGACATCATGAAGTAGAGTCGCCAATCTGACCAAGGGATCGGTGCTCGGAGATTCGTCGAGTGCGTCCAAGCTGTGAGTCCAGACATCAGTGGTGTGGTGGCCGCCCTGATCAACGCCCCTCATTGGAAGAATTTCTGGTAAGACATATTGCAGAAGGCCTGTGGCATCTAGAAGTTCAATGCCCGCCTTTGGATAGGGGCTGAGGAGAATTTTGAATAACTCTTCGCGGATGCGCTCTGCGCTGATGTGCTCAAGATTTTTCGCTTGCTCTTTGATGGCTGTGTAGACATCATCGCTAAGCTGCATATTTAGTTGCACAGAAAAACGGATAGCTCTTAGGAGTCGCAAGGCATCTTCAGAAAAACGCGTTTTTGGGTCACCGACAGTGTGAATACGATCTTTTACTAAATCGTTCATGCCGTCGTGTTCATCAACGATTTTAAATTGATCATCTCTTAGCTCGACTTCGTCTTCAGCTTGATCAAGATTGACTGCCTCAAAGTTCACAACAATCGCTAGGGCATTAATTGTAAAGTCGCGTCTTTCTAAATCTTGAGAAAGAGTCGTGCCCCACGTGACAGACTCTGGTCGTCTCTTGTCTTCATAAGCGCCGTCAGAGCGGTAAGTAGTAATTTCATATGGAGGAGATTGAATAACTTCAGAATCAACTTCGCCAATGGCATTGGTGAGAGATGGGTGTAGCTTAGTGGCTCTAGCTATGTCGATGACGCGGTCTGTTCTACCTGGTTGCAAAGTTTTTTTTGGAACAGGCCTGCCCACTAGTTCATAAAGATGCTCGTCAGTTATGCTCACGGTTCCAAAGTCGTTGGTGTAGTAGCTTTCGGGAAATAATTCTAAAATTTGTTCTGGCGTTGCGTTCGTGGTAAAGTCGAAATCAGTACCAATTTCTCCTCTTAAAATATCTCGAACAATGCCACCAACTAAGGCCGCCTCATATCCTGCCGAAGATAATCTTTTCAGAATATAGACAGGTCCAAGTGGGAGCTTAATTTTAGCTGGCAAAAGCATATTGGTCATTGTACACCACTTGAGGAACAGGTAGAGTACGACCGATGAGGTTTGTTCTAAAATCACCCAAAATTCCCACCTCGCAAGAGGAGCTTAAAGAGTTATTGCTTGCCAATCGTAGTATCACCGATGCTGATGCATTTCTAAATCCACAGCACCCAAACAGCCTCAGCCCAGAGGCAGTCGGCATTGATGCCAGCGAGATGGAAAAGGCTATTAGGAGAATCAAAAAGGCTATTTCAAAAAAAGAAAAAATTGTTGTTTTCGGAGACTACGATGCTGATGGTATTTGCGCCTCCGCAGTTTTGTGGCAGACATTGGTTAATGCTGGAGCTGATGCCATCCCATTTATTCCAGATAGAATTACCCATGGTTACGGACTCAGTACCAAGGCTATTCAAACAATTATTGAGTCAGAAAAGCCAGCCTTAATAGTCACTGTCGATAATGGAATCGTTGCTCATGAAGCCGCAGAATTTACAAAGAAGCAGGGGATTGACCTGATAATTTCTGATCACCACCAGCCAGAAGAAAAGTTGCCAACGGCTTTTGCCATTGTTCACACCACTCAACTTTGCGGTGCGACTGTGGCGTGGATGATCGCCAGAGAACTTGATGAAAAATCTGCAGAAAAACAACTCGATCTTTGTGCCATCGCTACTATTGCAGATCAGGTTAGGCTCGTTGGTCCTAACAGATCCTTTGCCTACCATGGCTTAAAAGCTTTGGCAGAAACAGAAAGACCCGGTCTGCTTTCTCTCTTCGAATCCTCAGCTATTGATAAAAAAACCATTAATACTGGAACGGTTGGTTTCCAAATTGGGCCAAGAATTAATGCTGCCGGAAGAATTGGTGATGGCATTTCTGCCCTGAGACTTTTGTGCACAGAGAAGCGGTCGGCGGCTGATCGAATTGCCAAAGAACTCACCACTCTTAACACAGAGAGACAAGACATGACTGTCAAAGCTGTTGAAGAGGCGCAAAAGCAAGTCGCATCGCAACAAGACGAGTATCTACTGATCGCTGCATCCCCAGACTATCATGAAGGTGTCATTGGCTTGGTGGCCGGACGGTTGACAGAAGAATTCCATAAGCCAAGTATTGTTTTTGCCATTGGTGAAAAAAGCATTAAAGGCTCCGCGAGGTCCGTTTATGGCATAAATGTTGTTGAGCTAATCCGTTCAGAGTCGGCCAATCTCACCAGTGTTGGTGGTCACCCGATGGCAGCTGGGCTCGGACTGCTTCCAGACATGTTTGAAGAAGTTAAGAAAAACTTATTTGCAGTAGCCAAGAAAATGATTGATCCAGTTCTTTTAGAGGAATCTGTCAGCGCAGACTGCGTTTTATCCCATGAGATGATTTCTCTCGAAACCATTGAGACGATTAGCGCGCTAGCACCATTCGGCAGCGGCAATTCTCAACCAAGGTTTTTATTACAAAACATTGAAATAGCTGATGTCAAATCAATTGGGAGAGAATCAAAGCACTCGAAAATATTTATTAAGTTATCCGATGGTAGAGTTCTCGAAGCTGTCCAGTGGAATGTGACTCCCGATCAGATTAACTTAGCTGGAGTGAATGAAATTGTGGCGCGACTTAAGATGAGCGAGTGGAGGGGGAGGAAGAAGGTGGAGCTGGTTTTATCCTAGCTAGATATCTTTTCCTTTTAATTTTTCACGAACCTTGTTATTAAGAGCTAGGCGTTTTGCCTTTTCTTTTTCGGAAAATTTATATCTTTTATTTGGAGCGTCTAAGATTCTTATAGCCTGTTGCTGTAGTACTTTGTTGCCGGGATCTCTTGAAAGTGCGTCAAGAGTAGCTAGAGCTGCTCTTCCAAAGCGTGGTTCGAAATAATTTGCAGCTATCTGCGCCCTGTTTTCTGATCTGCCCATATTTACTTTCTAAAACAAAAAACCCTCTCATTGCTGAGAGGGTGTTCATTTCTTTTTTACTACTTTTTTACAACACCCTCTCAACTTCACGAAAGTTAACAATAAGAAGCCAGTTGGTTGTAAAAGTGTTTAACACAGGAGAGAATTATATCGTTTGAGATAATTTTGTCAATTTTTGTAAATATGTTTTTCTTATTTTGTCTTGATTTTTATCAAGATCATGCCTAGTTAATTCTTCAATATTGTAATATCTTCCAAATATAGCTTCTAGAGTTGCGAGAAATGCGACAACTCTTACATCATTTTCTCCGAGTGAGGAAATTTCATCATGAAAACATGAGATTTGTCCTATTTTTAAATAACCCATGAGCGTGTTAAATGGATCTTGTCTACTGCCACCATTCTCAATACCTTCAACCATGATATACTTTCTCTACAAACCTTATAAGTCTGCTGACAACGGACGAGCACAAAATATGTGCAGGTATTTTGGATTAACAACCAAAACGGGTAAGCCCGTAACAGCAGGAATAAAGACAGTATAAAGGTGGCACCGTCCTTATGCAAATAAGGGCCCTTTAGGGAGCGGTGCTTTTTTTATTGGGGAAAACCTATGCAAGACAAAACTATTTCAGAATCCACAGAGATGATCGGTAAGGAGATCACGCTTCACGGCTGGGTCGACACCAAGCGTGATCATGGCAAGCTTACCTTTATCGATTTAAGAGATCGCACGGGTACTGTCCAGTGTGTGGGATATCAAAAAATGGGAGAACTCACTCCCGAGTCAGTGATTTCTGTCACCGGTATGGTTAAAGAACGTCCAGCCAACATGGTGAACGAAAAGATTCCAACTGGAAAAATTGAGGTCGATGTCCAGAGTTATGAGATTCTAAACGTTGCTAAAGAGTTGCCAATTCCTGTCGAGGGTGATGGCTATGAGATTAATGAAGAAATGCGTCTAAAGTATCGCTACTTAGATTTACGCAGAGCTCGAATGCAGAAGATTGTTCAGATGCGCTCTAAGTTTGCGCGGGCGATTCGCGAGGCCTTGTATGAGAAAGATTTCACAGAAGTGGAAACACCAATGCTGACTACGGCTACCAAAGAAGGAGCGCGTGACTTTATCGTTCCAGCCAGACTTCAACCAGGAAAGTTTTATGCATTGCCCCAGAGTCCTCAGCAGTACAAGCAGCTTCTTATGACCGCTGGTGTTGAGAGATATTTTCAGTTGGCTCGCTGTATCCGAGATGAGGATTTAAGAGCTGATCGTGGTTTTGAGTTTACTCAGGTCGATCTTGAGATGAGTTTTGTGAAACAGGAAGATGTCATGCAAACTGTCGAGGCAGTGGTTAAAAAAGCTGTTAAAGAAGTGGGCGGAGTACTTAAGGATGAAGTTTTCCCAGTTATTGAATATTCGGAAGCGATGGAAAAATATGGTGCCGATCGATTTGATATTAGAACTGATGAGGAGAAAGAGCGAGGCGTTCTTGGGTTTGCATGGGTAGTGAAGTTCCCGTTCTTTAAAAAGGTCGATAAGGCAGATGCGGCTGAAGTTGCTGACGGAAAGAGTGGCTGGACGTTTACTCATAATCCTTTCAGCATGCCTCTTGAAGAGAATCTTGAGCAACACATGGCTGGAGAGAATGTCGGCGAGATTCTGACAACGCAGTATGATCTTGTCTGTAATGGTTTTGAGGCAGGCGGCGGTAGCATCCGCGCCCACAAAGCTGAGATTCTTCGAAAGACTTTTCACATCATGGGATATTCAGATGAGGAAATTGAATCGAGTGTCGGTCACATGCTTGAAGCATTTGAGGTCGGAACTCCACCTCATGGAGGCATTGCCTTGGGATTTGATAGGTTGGTTATGCTTCTCGCTGGTGAGACGTCTTTGAAAGAGGCAATTGCTTTCCCGATGACATCTTCTGGCAGAACATCAGTTATGGTCGCGCCAAACCCAGCTTCAGAAGCTCAGCTTAAAGAATTGGGTATTACTGTTGCGGTCAAGCCAGCTAAGTAAGTACACTGGAGCAATGACCGAACGAAGACGTCGATTACTTGGATTTGTTGGTGTAGTGCTTTTTGCCATTGGTCTGTGTGGCTACGCAGCTTTACACTGGTATATACAGCATCAAGAAGCGGCGAAAATTTTAGTTGAGCAAAGAGTTATTGCCCCAATTCCTATCTTGAATGATCCAAGTGCAGTACCGGCAACGATTTCTGCTAGCGCGGCTTTGGTCTTAGATCTAGAATCTGGCAGTACGCTTTTTGAAAAGGGGGCCTCGGCTCGTTATGCTCCAGCCTCGACGACAAAACTTCTTACAGCTTTAGTTGTTCGCCAGCACTTTCCCTTAGATCAGATTATTACGGTTCCTTATTACCGTTGGCCAAATGGCGGGACTTTGGGTTTAGTAACTGGCAGAGAATACACGATTCACAATTTGCTCAAAGCGATGTTAGTCACTTCCGCAAATGATGTGGCTCAGCTTTTTGCAGTTTCGTATCCAGGCGGCGAGGACGCCTTTGTAACAGAAATGAATAGATTGGCCCAAGAGAGTGGTTTGTCCGATTCTATGTTTAGTAATCCCGCAGGTTTTGATTTTGGTGATCAATACAGTACGGCTAGGGATTTGGCCAAATTGAGTAAATTAGCTTTCGAAGATCAAGTCCTTAAAGAAATCCTTGCTACAAAAAAAGCAACGATTGCCGATGTCTCTGGCTTGCATCCGGCAGAGCTGGTTTCGACTCATAAACTACTAATTTCCGACGAGTCAGTTCTTGGAGGAAAAACTGGAACAACCGAGCGTGCTGGAGAAGTACTTATTACTATGTATCAAAAAAATGAGCGACCCATTGTTATTGTGGTTCTTGGAAGTCTTGACCGATATGCAGATACCAATCTTTTAACCGAGTGGATATATAAAAATTATACTTGGATAGAGCCAACTCCTCCCCACGGCCAAAGGTGACGATGTTATACTCAAATCCTATGACTGTTGCTGTTATTGGGACTGGTTTTGTTGGGGTTGTTTCTGCAGCTGCATACGCTTCTTTTGGCAATACCGTCGTTGGTTTAGATATTGATGAAAAAAAAGTTGCCGACTTGCAGTCAGGCCTGGTGCCATTTCATGAGCCAGGATTACCCGAACTTCTTCGAGAAGCTTTAGATTCGGGAAATCTAACTTTTACCACAGACTATAAAAAAGCCATTTCTAATGCGCGGGTGATTATTATTGCTGTTGGAACACCGTCAAAAGCGGACGGAAGCGCTGATCTCACTTATGTTCACGCTGCCTCAGAAGCCATGGCGGGTTATTTGCAGCCAGGCGCGGTGGTGGTTGTGAAATCAACCGTTCCTCCTGGGACCTTACACTCAGTTGATGAAATTATTGGGAAACATACTGACGTTTCTTACGATCTAGCCTCTGTGCCAGAATTTTTGAAAGAAGGTACTGCAGTAGCAGATACGCTGAAGCCAGACAGGGTGGTCATTGGTGCTACGAAAGATTCAACTATTAAGATTTTGAGCGAACTGCACGAGCCATTTAATGCCGAAATTGTTGTAGTTTCTCCAGAGTCTGCCCAGATGGCTAAGTACGCGGCGAATTCTTATTTGGCTACAAGAATTACCTTCGCCAACCAAATTGCCAATCTCTGTGAACACACTGGAGCCCAAATCGGTGAGGTGCTTTCTGCAATTGGCCTAGATCAAAGAATTGGAAGCCATTATTGGTATCCAGGCCTTGGCTATGGTGGTTCTTGCTTCCCCAAAGATGTTCGCGAGCTTAAACATTTTGCCGAGCAGGTTGGAGAAGTTCCCAATATATTTTCAGCTATTAATGAATTAAATGAAAAAAGAATTCCGGGAATAATTGAGAAACTTGATGCTGCTGTGGGCGGCATGGGTGGTAAGAAAATTGCTGTGCTTGGATTAGCCTTTAAGCCAAATACGGATGACATGCGCGAAGCTCCTTGCCTATCAGTCATTCCCAACCTAGTCGAAAAAGGAGCGGAAGTAAGAGGATTCGATCCAGCCGCACTTTCAGTTGCCAGGCAGATTTTAAAAGAGCAGTCAGGATTACTTTTGGTTGATAGCTTAGAACAAGCACTTGAAGATGCCGACGTTGTGATCGTTCTAATCGAGTGGCCAGAATTTGTGAACTTTGATTACAGTATGACAAAACTAGATAAAAAACAGTGGTTATTCGATGCCAGAAATCAACTTGATCCAGCCAAAGTAAAGTCTTGGGGTTATGAATATATCGGTATTGGACAAAATTAATCATGGCGAACAAGCGCATTCTCATCACAGGGGGCACGGGATTCGCAGGTTCTCACTTGGCTGAGTATTTATCAGAGGCAGAGCCAGAAACAGAGATTCACTTAACAGCTTTTAATAAAGCTGCTGACTTGTTGGGCGAAAATCTCAACAATTATCAGATTCACGAGATCGATTTGGCTGATCAAGAGGCTACTTCTGTCTTGTTTTCTGATGTTCTACCAGATCGTGTTTATCACCTTGCCGCCCTTGCGGAGGTTGGCAGCAGTTTCACCAACGTTGCTCGAACGCTAAATATCAATACACAACTTCAGCTTTCGGTATTATCAGCTCTGCATGAAGTCACACCAGAGGCTAGACTGCTTCTAATTGGTTCCGCTCAGGAATATGGCATGGTCGAGCAGTCTGAGAATCCAGTCGACGAAAATCAACCATTTAGACCAATAAACCCCTATGCTGTTTCTAAGGTAGCTCAAGATCTCTTAGGTTACGCCTATGCCCAAAGCTACAAACTGCAAATAGTTCGCGTTCGACCCTTTAATCACACGGGCGAGCGTCAGACAGACGCCTTCGCAATTCCAGCATTTGCTAAGCAAATTGTCTCCATAGAGAGAGGGGAGCAGCAAGTTCTTAAAGTTGGAAATTTGGCTGCCATACGTGATATTTCTGATGTAAAAGATATCGTTCGAGGTTATCACTTGCTTCTTGAAAAAGGCGAGGTGGGAAGAGTCTACAATATTGGATCTGGCATTGGTGTCTCGATGCAGTCTATAGTAGATGAGCTGAGGTCGCTCGCTACCTGCGAGATACCCTTGGAGCAAGATCAAGACAGAATGCGTCCTATTGACGTTCCGGAGCTTGTGGCTGACATCTCCGCCGTGTCTGAGCTGGGCTGGAAACCAGTTATTACAAGAGATGAAACATTAAAGAGAATATTAACTTTTTGGAGGAATAGAGAATGAAAAAAGCATTTATCACCGGAATTACAGGTCAAGATGGTTCTTATTTGGCAGAGCTTTTGCTTGACAAGGGCTATAAAGTTTACGGCCTAACCCGAAGAACTAGCACTCAGAATTTTGCCCGAATTGCTCATATTGTTCACAACGAGAATTTGGAGTTAGTTTCTGGAGACTTGATTGATCAGCATTCTTTGACTTTTGCCTTAAAACAAATTCAGCCGGATGAAATTTATAATCTAGCTGCCCAGTCATTTGTTCAGGCTAGTTGGGAGCAACCAGTTTTAACAGGTGAATTCACCGCCTTAGGTGTGGTTAGGGTGCTTGACGCAATGAGACTTGCCAGTCCAAACTCACGATTCTACCAGGCGAGTTCTAGCGAAATGTTTGGCAAGGTTCAAGCAGTTCCTCAGACGGAAATGACCCCATTTTACCCACGCTCTCCATATGGAGTAGCAAAAGTTTATGGTCATTGGATCACAGTTAATTATCGCGAGTCATACAATCTTTTCGCTGTATCGGGAATTTTGTTTAATCATGAATCTCCAAGAAGAGGGCTAGAGTTTGTGACGCGAAAAATTGCCAACGCGGTAGCAAGAATTAAGCTTGGAAAACAACAATTTGTAGAGCTAGGAAATCTGGATGCCAAGAGAGATTGGGGATTTGCTGGAGATTACGTGGAAGCTATGTGGCTGATGCTCCAACAAGACACTCCGGAAGATTATGTTATCGCCACAGGCCAAACACACTCGGTGAGGGATTTTTTGCAACGTTCTTGCGAAGCGGCTGGAATTCCAGACTGGGAAGCTATTTATAAGCATAATCCCAAGTATGACCGTCCCGCTGAGGTAGACCTCCTTGTTGGCGATCCAACTAAAGCAAAAGAAAAGCTTGGCTGGGAGCCCAAGGTCTCTTTTGAAGAATTAGTTAGAACCATGGTTGAAGCGGAATTAGAAAAAGAAAGTGAGTAATCTCATGAAAAGACGTGCTGTCGTTATTATTCCAACTTACAATGAGAAAGATAATATCGTTGTGACGGTAGGAAAATTGCTCGAAGTTTTCAAAGAAATAAGCACGTGGAACATGGAAATCTTAGTTGTCGATGACACTTCGCCTGACAAAACTTATGAAGTGGTTAAAGAACTTCAGAAGAAATTGCCCAACTTGCATCTGCTTGTTAACAAAAAGAAAAGCGGTCTCGGCGGCGCATATTTAGCTGGCATGGCTCGAGCTTTTGGTGATCTTAAGGCCGATTTGGTTTTTGAGTTTGATGCCGATCTTTCACATGATCCGACAAAAATTCCTGCATTCTTGCAAGCAATTGATTCTGGAAGCGACATGGTCCTCGGATCTAGATATATTGCTGGTGGGGGGATTCCCAAGGATTGGGGGGCTCATAGAAAATTTCTGAGCGTTTTTGGTAACTTGGTCATCATGTCAGTCCTAACTCGTTTTTCGATCAGAGACTGGACAACCGGTTTCAGAGCAATAACCAAAAAAGTTTATGACGCTGTCCATCCCAACCTAAGCTCAGAGCGATTTTCTGGCTACACTTTTCAGATTGGTTTTTTGTACACGGCTGTAAAAATGGGTTTCAAAATTTCAGAAGTTCCTTTTGTTTTTGTCGATAGAACTCATGGCCAGTCAAAGCTCGGTCCAGAATATATTAAAAATACACTGTTATTTATTTTTAAAGTCCGTCTTCAAGAAATATTCGCCTCTCGCGTTTTCAAGTTCGCAGTCGTTGGAGCTACTGGTGCCATAATTCAGCTTTCGTCGCTGACCTTGTATCGGCTAATAGTGCCCGAGTTTTCATACTCTTTTTTGACAACATTTTTTGTAGCGACTTTTGCCAGTATTGAGACGGCCATTATTGCCAACTTTTTCCTGAATAATATGTGGACATTCGCCGACAGGCAACTAGAGAAAGGCAGAAAGATACTCAAGTTTATTCAGTTTAATCTTACCTCCGCAGGGTCACTGCTGATTCAGCTACTTATTGCAGCACTTGGAGAGGCAATAATTGGATTGCGTCCACTTTTTACAATTCCATTCGTCGGTTTTGTGGTTGAGTCAGGTTTGATTTTTGCTGTTACCGGAATTTTAGTTGGTATGGTCTGGAATTTCTTTGCTTACACGACATTCATTTGGAAAAAGAAAAAGTAGTCGCAGTATGTTTAAACGTACGTGGTGGTTTCCCAATTGGCATTTAACAGTCTCAGGGATTTTGCTAACTTTAATTGTCATCATTGCTTGTATTGTCAGATTTTGGAACATTGGTGGATCATTAATGTTTCTTGGAGATCAAGGTCGCGATGCTCTGATCGTTTCTCATTTAATTTTAGATAAAGACTTAGTTTTTGTTGGCCCCGTGACAAGTGTCGGTAACATGTACCTTGGTCCGTTTTACTATTATTTCATGGCGCCGTTCTTGTTTTTATCATATCCAAGTCCTGTCGGACCAGCCGTTGGTGTTGCCATTGTGAGTATCTTGACCATAATTATTCTCTATAAATTCATCGAACGGCTTTTTGGAACTCCTGAGGCGCTTATTGTCAGCATCATTTTTGGTTTCTCATCAACAATTGTTTCTTACAGTCGCTTTAGCTGGAATCCGAATTTAGCGCCATTTTTCTCAGTTTTACTTCTCATTGGTCTTTTTAAAGTAGTGGCGGAGAAACAATATAAATATTGGTTGCTGGTTGGTCTTTCTGTGGCAGCTTTGTTGCAGCTACACTATGTGACTTTGCTAGTCGTGCCAGTAATTGGCTTAGTGTGGCTTTACTCTCTCAAAGATTTAATAACCACCAAGAAAGTTGCAAAAAATATCTCTTGGTCCATTGCCGCAGCTGGAGTAGTGCTTTTGTCATTCTTTCCTTTGTTTTTATTTGATCTAAAACATGATTGGTTAAATACCAAGGCGTTCTTAGATATGTTTTTAAGTGGGAACTTTCAAGAATCAGGTCCAGTATTTGCAAAAATCCAAACAGTTCTCAGAGAAACTCATGGCCGCGGCATGCACATCTTTTTCGAAACAATCATTGGTAAATATCGGGATCTGAACTCTGCTTTGTATTGGCTGACTTTAATTGGCACAGCAGGCATGATAATTAGGAGCAAGGGAAAGAAAAAGTCCTTTTTGATCTTGGTTTCTTTATTCATAATAGTTGCCATTTTTGGATTAAGCTTTTACACAGGAACAGTATTCGATCACTACATACTCTATCTTTTGCCAATGGCGAGTATTTTACTTGGGCTGATTTTGGCAGTGTTTTGGCGCTGGGGAGCTATTGGAAAAGCCGTCGTTTCTTTAGCCCTTATTTCTTTTCTAGTTTTTAACTTTCCCAGATATCCTTTTAAAGATGGTGGCCTAAATATTGCTTTCATAAAAAAGACTACAGACTACATTCATACTTTTGTGCAGCCAGGAGAAAAATACAATATTATGCTTCTATCTGCTTCAAGAGATAGCTACGGCCAAAACTATCGTTATTTTTTGGAAACGGATAGAGACCGGTCGCCAGTATCTCCAGACGACTATCTGTCCGCTGAGACACTCATAGTCATTAACGAAGAAAAGGTCGCGCCAGATCCTTTGTCATTGCCAATTTATGAGCTTGTAGTTTTTCCTACAAAGGAAGCTTCTGAGATAATTAAACTGCCTCATGGACCAGAATTAATCGTGTTACGAGCACCAAAAGACTAGTGTATGATGATCCCATGCAACCAGAGCTTTCGGTAATTATTCCATCCTATAACGAAATGAAAAACCTCAAGAGAGGAGTCCTTGAAGAGGTGCTTTCTTATTTGGAAAAATCACCAAAAAGTTGGGAGTTAATTCTCTCTGACGATGGGTCTAATGACGGCACCAAAGAGGAGCTTTTAGAATTCGCAAAAAAAGACCAGAGAATTAGAGTGCTGACCAATTCTCATGTTGGAAAAGCTGGCGTAGTCAGCGCAGGCATGTTGGCTGCCAATGGAGAGTGGAGGTTGTTTACAGACTTCGATCAATCTACTCCGCTTCCAGAGTTAGATAATCTTTTTAGGTTTGCTAATGAGGGCTTTGATGTGGTCATTGGTTCACGAGAGATAGCTGGAGCAAAGCGTGACGACGAACCATTTTATCGCCATGCTATGGGCAAGGTGTTCAACATGTTTGTGCAGCTTCTCGCAGTTCCTGGAATTTATGACACGCAATGTGGTTTTAAGCTTTTTTCAAAAAAGGCAGCCCTCGAACTTTTCTCAAAGTTATACGTTTATGGTTCCCAGCAAGAACGCTTAGATGCTTATACCGGAGCTTTTGACGTAGAACTTTTATTTTTAGCCAATAAATTTGGTTATAAAGTCAAAGAAGTTCCCATAGTCTGGTCCCATGCTGAGAGTGATAGAGTAAGTCCAATCAAGGATTCATTGAGAATGTTTCGCGACATTTTACGAATTCGCCTGGCTGAGATTTTAGGTAAGTACTAGGCACAAGGTACTATGAAGCAATTTTGGGTTTTCTGGTTGGGTTTGTTGGCTTTTTCTATCTGGAGTTTTGGCTTAACTGATCCAAATTTAGTTTTAACTTCTTTCGAGCCTTATTTAAAATTCCAATACAAGATTTGGCATTTTGCCGCTGACTATCGCCAAGTTTATACCTACATCTATATGGGCATAATCTCCTGGCTATTTATGAGTTACTTTTGGTTGGTGAAGTGGCTAAGACAAAACAAGCTTTCGCTAAATGTAAAGAACGCAGTCTTGTGTTTTTTTGTTTTGATTTCACCGCTCTTGTTTTCATACAACGCTCTTTCTCATGACGTATTTAATTATTTATTTAATGCCAAAATGGTTGTTCTTTATCAGGCTAATCCGCACATAAAGGTAGCCTTGGATTTCACTAGTGACGACTGGACAAGATTTATGCACAACACGCATACGCCAGCTCCATATGGATATGGTTGGACTTTCTTTTCTCTAATTCCTTTTAGTCTTGGATTTGGAAAATTCACATTTACTTGGTTGCTTTTTCGTTTGACCAGCGTTGTAAGTCTGATACTTACTTTTATAGCCCTGCGGGTTTTTGCCAAAGTCACTAAAATCAAAATAGAATTAGCTGATCTGGCATTATTTTTTCTTAATCCTCTGGTTTTAATTGAAATAATCAGTAACCAACATAATGACTTGTGGATGATGGCGCCAATTATATTTTCTATTGCCATTCTTGCTCGCAAGCCAACTAGAAATTTATTCAGAACTCTTAGTCTTTCGGGTCTACTTTTTTTAACATCAATCTCAATTAAGTATGCGACCCTGGCGCTGACTCCATTATGGTTATTAGTCGCAGCAATCTATCGTTTTGAAGAACAGCTATTCCAGAATTTAAGAAGGCGCTTTCATCTTCCAGAGAAAATAATAAATGTCGGCATCAGTTTCTTTTCAAATAAATTTTTTGGCTTGGTCCCGACAGCAGCTGCAATTTTGATGCTGTTGCCTCTTTTCACCGAGCGGTCCCAGCAATTTCTGCCATGGTATTTAGTTTGGTCTTTGGTCTGGCTGCCATTTATAAAGTCACCTATTATAAAATCAACACTGATAGTTTTTAGTCTTTCCTCTCTGCTAAGATACCTGCCATGGATTTGGGAAGGCGGGTATGGACTGGAAGCTCTTGGTCAGCAAAAGATGATTACTTGGCTAATTCCAGCAGCTTGGCTTATTTTCCAATTAGCAAAAAGTAAGAAAACTTCCCCTAGTGAACCAGTCGAGTTATTTGGAAAAACAATAGATGATTAAACTCTTGAGAAAAAACTGGTTCGCTTTAGCAGTATTATCGATATTAGTTTTATACGTTTTTACTCATCTTTGGCGTCTATTGGAGCTACCAGTATTTGCTGACGAATCAATTTATATTCGTTGGGCTCAGCTGATTATTGATGACTGGAGAGAGTATCTGTTTTTTCCTATGAACGATGGTAAGACGCCTTTGTTCATCTGGATGATGGTTCCCTTTCAATTTATTTTTTCGGATCAGCTATTTGCCGGCAGGTTTGTGTCAGTTGTTATTGGCTTGGGACAAATTGTTGCGACCATGTGGGTAGCAAAGCTCTTTGGCGGAAAAAGAGTTTCCATGGTTTTAGCTGGTCTTTTCATAGCCATAACTCCATTTTGGTTTTTCCACCATCGAATGGCCTTGATTGATGCGACCCTGGCATTTTTCTTGACCCTTACTATTGGCTTAGCAATTCAGTCTTTCAAAAACAAAAGAAAGCTTTCAATTTTAGTTGCGGGAGCGATTTATGGTTTGGCATTTTGGACAAAGATCCCTGCCTTACTTTTTGCTCCAGCGATTGCGCTGCTTGCATTTTTGCCAGCTAAAAAAACACACCTTGAAAGGTTTTGGTTGCTGGTCACAACGGGAGCAGTTGTCATTTTAGGAGGTCTATTCTTTGTATTACTAAAAACCCAACCTTCATTTTCTCAACTATTCTCACGAGGCAATGATTTTCTTTATCCAGTCAGTGACGTCCTATTTCATGGCTTCTATAAAAATACCCTACCAAACATCCCAGTTTATCTAGGTTACTTCTGGGCATATCTTACCCCCGCAATTTTGGTTTTGATGCTCTTGGGATTATTCATTCGAAAAACGCGAAGAACAACCCTGATCCTAATTCTCTCAGCCTTAGGTTTCTTTTTGCCAATAGCCATTCTAGGAAAGTCCGTTTATCCGCGATACTTCCTGCCAGTAGCAATTCCCCTAACCATTGGAGCCAGTTTGGTTCTAGAGAAGTTAATTAATTTTGCCAAAGCTAAAAGATTTAGCCTTAAAAAGAGATTGATCGCCGCTCTTGCTGTTGGCGTTTTAACAGCCAACGTAGTCACTTCGTCAGCATCATTCATTTTTCCAGCGTTAACCAATTCGAACATGATTCCATTTGTAGAGCCAGATATTGTTCAGTACCTGACCGAATGGTCATCAGGACATGGTATTTCAGAAACAGTAAGTTTAATTCAGGAACAAGCGCGTCACCAGTCTGTGGCCGTCGCTACAGAGGGATATTTTGGAACTTTGCCAGACGCGATCCTAATGTACCTACACAGAAGAGACGTGTCTAACATTTCTGTGCAGGGAGTGGGTCAACCAATCAGGGGAATTTCTCCAGAGTTCATTAAGTTTTCCAAGAATTATGATTCTGCCTGGTTGGTAGTTAATAGTCACAGGATGCTCATGGATACTGAAAAAATTAGTCTGGTCGATGAGTTTTGTAGACCACTTAACGGCCCGTGCCTGCAAGTTTGGGATATTTCATCTCTGAGAGATGCTAAGCCTTAGAAAAGACTAGCAACAAAAATTGCGAGAAAGAAAACTCCAATTCCTCCGATTACATCAATAATATAGTGTTGCTTTATAAATACAGTTGAGGCAGCAATTAGAGTCCCCAGGGTCAAAAGTGGCATTGAGTAATGAGGATATTGAAGCGCCAAAAAATGGCTAGCAATTAGGGAGTTGAAAACATGCCCAGACGGAAATCCATTGGTATCCCCGTCATGTCTGTAGGTGAAATTTACGAGCCATGCCAATAGTCCTTTCTCCTTCCTCTTCTTTCGTGGAACCCCATTCGGCAATAAATACCAGATAGTTGCTGCAATCACTTCTGCCACGATTGTTGAGATTAAGAATGGGGTCATGAACGGAGATTTCCACAGCAGGGGAAAGCTGAGAAAAAGAAAAACTAAAAATAATTGATAGGGAATGATAAAAATTGACAAATATGGAATTTTTTCATCTAGTTTTGTCTTCCAAAAATAGAGACTTTTTCGTTTATTTAATGGAATGTATGTCGAGTACAAGATTGCTGTAATTGGGATGAGAATTAGGTTTGGTGTCACGATAAACCATGATAAGGTGTCTGATAACAGAATACAATCGGTTTTTTCTCTAATTCGCTCTTGCCGAGTAGCCAATACCCTTAACAGTTTGGATGCAGCTTCCATAATTTCTCATGTGCATTCTTAATCTTCGAACATAAACATCAATCGTTGATTTTTCTGGGGTCCGATCAATCGATCCCCAGACAGAGTCTATTATCATGTCTCTTGTTACAATCTGGTTTTTGAAGCGAAACAAACAGGCTAGGATGTCAGACTCACGACGTCTTAGTTGGACTGGAATAGTGTCTAGATATAGATGAGCAGTTTCTGGTTGGAGACTCACTTGTCCAAGCGTTAGTAAGGCTCCTGGTTTATATTTTTGCATTTGTAAGAGCTTGCGGCAGTAGTGGCTAATAACGATATGATTCAGGGGTTGTTTGAGATGAAGATCTGCGCCAACGGCAAGTAATAAAGCTGTTTTGAATTGAGTTGTCTTCGTCGTGACAATGATAATTTTTGTTCCAAACGACATGTTGTTGAGTTGCTCAACAAACTGGATCACTGCGTGATGCGGCTGAGCAACTGATATTAAAACCAAGTCGAAAATTTTCTGTTCAACTAGTTCATACGCTCTTTCAATTGAGAAAGCGTCTGTATATTCATAGCTTTGAGAAATACTGTCTGCAGCCAATCGCGTGTCCCGGCTGTGGGCTAGTGTCACATGGAGTATTTTCTGATTCATGTCTGTTACAATATCTTCTAACTTCCCGAGTAGTGAAGTGGCATCACGACAGGTTCTGACCCTGTTATCCCAGGTTCGACCCCTGGCTCGGGATCACTTATTTTTTTTATCAATCTCCTTCGTTGACTATTAGAGCAGCAGACTTTTCTTTCCCCCAATGAATTAAACTTATTCATTTAATTGCAGTATTTGCTCCATTACATTTGTTCTCAATCACGAAAGGAGAGGAATGATTGAGCGAGAAATGGATTTGAAGCAGCCTGAAAATGAGTCAGAAAAAGATTTTTGGGAAGAAATATACTCAAGACCAATCCCAGAGCCTAAGTCAACTGATGGCTGGCAACAAGTAGAAATTCAGGACGTTGATGAGCAAATGATCTCACTTTCCGAGCATGGAGGACCAAGAATTGTTGTAAGGCCGGCATACTATGAAGCCGGTTTTTGTAATGGAGAAGAAGAGCAAATGGTGAGGGAGAGTTTATTTTATGCTTTACAGAAAGCAGCCAACGCATTGCCAGAAGGCTATAAGTTAGTGATTTTGGATGGGTGGAGGTCAATAGAATTACAACAAGAAATCTACGATCGACATTACAAGTCACTTTTAAAAGCTTATCCAACGCTGAGTCCAGATGAACTCCATGAGTTATGTCAGCTTTTTGTATCCCTCCCTTCTGATGACGAAGCGCGTCCTTCCCCACATTACACTGGCAGTGCTGTAGATGTCACAATTCAAGATGAAAAAGGTAATTTACTATGGATGGGATCAGAGTTTGATAGCTTTACTGAAAAAGACGCGATAGATTACTTTGAAAATCCCTGGTTGACCCTATCAGAACACGATAAGTTAGCTCAGAGAAATAGAAGACTACTCTACTACGTGATGGTCGAGGTAGCTGGGCTGATTCCAAACAAAGAAGAGTGGTATCACTTTGACGGCTGGAATCAGAGAGCGGCAAAAGTCAGGGGCGGCGTTGCAATTCACGGGACTCCAATGATGTACAACAATCATCCTTGAAAGGAAATGTATGAACCAAAAACCAACTCTTTTTATCCTGTTTGGAGGTGTATCCTCAGAACATGACGCATCTTGCAAATCTTTTGAGCATATAAATGAAAGACTGAGTTCAGAAAAAATTGCGTCTACCTTTTCTAATATTAAAATTGCTTTCATTAATCGCGCTGGAAGAGCTTCAGTTCTAGCTCACTTGCCAGGAGAGTCGATTTTATATTATCAAAGAAAGTCCTCAAATTTGGATATGGTTGCACTTCTAAACCAACTTTCTAATGAGAACCAATATATCTTCTCCTTGCTACATGGTCAGCACGGCGAGGATGGCTGCATTCAAGGACTTGCTGAGTTTATGTCTCTGAGAGGCTCTTTTGGGTCAGTGCTTGGGTGTTCGCTCGCAATGAGCAAATATCACTGTAATAGGTTTGTTTCAGGCACATTTAGGGGACTCAAGGTGCCTAAGACGCTGGCCGTTACCAGCGCGAATGAGGTGAAAGAGATCTCAAAGCTATGGAAGAAAGGTTCCAGGGTGGTAATTAAGCCAAGCTCACTTGGAGCAAGTATTTTGACTGAGTTGTTTACGATTAATAAAGACAGTCATGTCGCAATGGAGAAATTGATTTCCTCGATTCTGAAGTTTGATCGTCGAGCCTTGGTTCAAGAATTTATTTCGGGTGAAGAATACTCTTGCGGCTGCATTGAGAGAAACGGCAAGGTAGAGGTGTTGCCACTTATTAAGATTTCTACTGCCACAGGCTTTTTCGGTCATGCCGAGAAACATATCTCGGGCAAAAATTCAGAGGATGTGGTTGAGATAAATAGAGAGACTTTAATACATAAGACAATCAAGAGACTAAGTAAAAAGTTATTTGTTGACATCGGCCTTCAGCACGTTGCCCGTTTTGATTTTAGAGTTGATGGCGATGACATATATTTTCTCGAAATAAATCCACTACCTGGAATGATGGAAGGAAGTCTTTATCCGAAGATGTTGAGAGCTAGCGGCTACGGAGTAGAGGACGTGATTGTGGAGAGCTTTAAGAATGAAATTGGAAGACAGAAGAAAGCAACAACTTTTAGATATCACATAGATTGATTTATGAATTTAAAAACAATAGGACTCCTTGGAGGCGTAGGTTGGACTTCAACCATGGAGTATTACCGGAGATTGAACGAAGCTGTTTATCACGAATTAGGTGGACACAACTCTGCAAAAATATTGCTTTCAAGCGTGAATTTTGATGACATTCTAGAATTCCAAAGCTCGGGTGATATAAATGCAGAAGAGAGTTTTCTAGAAATAGAGATGTCCAAATTAGAGAAGGCTGGTGCTGATTGTATTGCCATTTGCTCCAACACAACAAATAAGACCGCAGCCCGCCTGGCCAACAAAGTGAGTGTCCCTCTCCTAAATTTGCCTGAGTTAGTTGCGAGCAAGGTCGCCTCTTTAAACATCAACAAGGTGGGTTTGCTTGGAACTAAATACGTGATGTACGGTTCGTTTTACAAAGATTATTTTTCAAAACTTGGAATTGAAACAATAGTTCCTAATGCAAGCGACGGCGCTTCTGTTCATACGATTATTTATGACGAGTTGGTTAAGGGCTCGGTGCTCGCGAGGTCTGCAGCTGAGGTTGATAGAATCGCTATCTCGCTTATGACCAGTGGAGCGGAGGCAATTGTTTATGGCTGTACTGAGCTGCCGTTGCTTTTAAAATATAGCTCTGGACAGTATCCAGTAATAGATACCATTGCTGTTCACGTGGAGGCATTGAGAAAGTTTATTTTTCCAGATGAAAAACTCTAGAGAGTCTAATCCGACGACTTCAATTCCTTACTTCGCGCAGTGGGAATCACCCGATCTAGTATCAGAATTTATTAATAAAGGCAGAAGTCCTAAGTCTGATCCACGATGGAAAGAATCAGGGGCAGAATCTAAAAAAGAGTATGCATACTGGAGTCCAAATATTTGTGGCATGGCTTGCTTAAAGATGATTTTGGCTGAAGTTTCTGGAATTGCCTATCCCCTAATTGTTCTTGCAAAACAGGCGACGGAGTATGGTGCCTATATCCCATCCGGAGATGAGGTTCTCGGACTATACTACGCCCCCTTTTGTGATTTCCTAAATAATGAGCTCGGTTTCAACGCCTGGTATTCCTCAAGCTTGACCCTGTCCCAGATTGATAGTGAGATTAGAAAAGGCTCGTTTGTGATTGCCTCGGTACATCCAAGCATAAGGACTCCGGAGAGTTTGCCACCGTCTAAGGGTGGTCATTTAGTGCTTATTACTAGCGTTGATAGAGGAAATCAACAAATTACCTTTCACAATCCTTCAGGATTGACGAAAGAAACTCAGGAGAATGCAGTGCTAAAAATTGAAGTATTTGAGAAATTTTACGCAGGCAGAGGAATAGTGATATCTTGAGGTCTCTGGCCTATAAAACAACCCTCAAGAGGGCAGTAGTGTGCTGAAGCTACTGCCCACCAGAGGGCTGTGTATCAATATATTTTTGATATTGAAAATTATAACTATACGTATCTGATATGTAAATAGCGAATTACTAATTGCTATATAAGTATTCTTGAAGCCGCCTGAGCTCTCGCTCTCGGCGCAATTTAAATGCGGAGTGCTGAAAACCAAGTTTTGAGATGAGTCTTTGCAGGTGATTAACGCCAACATGATGGCTCCAAACCACGTATGTGGCACCAGCGTCATAGAGTTTAAGCGCATCCTGTGGTGAGTTTGCAAAGACGAGAATGATAATTTTTGGATTGATTGATTTCAGGTGTTTAACAATGAGCGAATTAACCTCCATGTCAGTTATGGAAAGAATTGTCAATTTGGCATGTTCAAGTGGCAGCTCTTGCAGAAATTCTACATTTCCCGCATCCCCATAAAAATGATTAATACCCTTTTCTTTTAAGTTTGAAATTACGTCGGGATTAAAGTCAACAATTACGGAGCTGTAGTCGGAGCGCTCAAACAATGGCAAAAACTGACCTCCAGCATCAAGATATCCAAAAAGAAAGATGTCGTACTTATCTTGGTGAGTGCGTTTTTTATTTGTCTTTTTTCTAAACTCTAAAAATCTTAGGTAAGGATCAAGTTTGACGTAAATTTGGTCAGCATACAAAATCAGATAGGTTGAACCCGCGATTGTCAGCAATCCAACTAGGGTAATTATTGTCAGAGTCTGCTCGGACACATGTCCTAGCTGGCCACCAAGGCTAGCTAAAATTAATGAGAACTCACTGATTTGGGCCACAGTCAGGCCTGCCATAAAGCCAGTTCTCCTATGATATCCAAGCAGGTTCATAAGAACTAGAACGATGATCGGGTTTCCGATAAGAACGAAAAGAGAAAGAATAATAACTGGCAAGAGCAGCGTCAAAGAAGCCGAGAGCACTAGTTTTGAGCCAAGCAAAATAAAGAAGAGAATTACAAAAAAGTCTCTTAGGGGTCTTAATCTAGAACTCATTTCATCTGCAAAGTCAGATGATGATAAGGCTACTCCAGCTGCAAGGGCCCCAATCTCTATGGAAAAGCCAACAAAGGCAAAAAGCGAGGCAATGACAAGTCCCCAAGTAAGTGAGAACAAGAATAAAAGTTCCGTATTTCTACTTGCGAACTGAGCCAGCTTGGGCAAGATATATTTCCCAAAAATAATAAGAAGCAGTAATAAACCAACTCCTTTTAGCAAGGTGTCGGTTATTATTGCGGTGAAGTTTGAGCCATTGCTAGCAGCCATTGCGGATACGACAATTAAGATTAGGGCGGCAATAATATCTTGGACTAATAAGAATCCGATCGATATTTTTCCATACAGAGTCTGGATATCACCTCTGTCCGCAAGAAGTTTTAGGACGATGATGGTGCTGCTAAAGGTTAAAGCTACTGCTACGTAGGCGGCCTCGATGGTTGAAAACCCTAGGACTAGAGAGATCCCGAAGCCGATAATTGAAGTGAATAGAACTTGCCCCAAGCCTGTTATCGCCGAAACTGAGCCAACTTCCTTAATAATTCTTGGGCTAAGATGAAGGCCAACGATAAATAGAAGCATCGCGATCCCAAATTGTGAAAAAATCTCGAGGGTTTCGTGCGCCTTGATTAGATTCAGGATCGATGGCCCGACAATTACACCAGTGAGAATATACCCAATCACAAGTGGCTGTTTCATTAGGCGAAGAACAAATGAGAAGATGGTGGCGCAGAGGAGAATGAGTGAAAGTTCAAAAAAAATCGGCATAATATTTGACTAAGTATAAAGATCAGTCTGATATTGATTTAGCATTCTTGCTGCACTAAATTCACTTGCATAGTCAATTGAGTTGCCCATCATTTCGACCCATCTTGACGGAAAAGACTTTCCCTCTTTTTCATAGTAAAGAGGAACAATCTCCCTTTCAAGGGTGTTGTATAAATGGTCACTTATATTATTTGAATCCAATACCCATCCTTTTCCATTCCAATCAACTTCCGCTGCCCAGCCGTCGGCAACTGTGCAGTTTAAGACACCATTAGACAGCGCCTTCATCCCGGAGGTGCCACAGGCTTCTCTTCCAATCTCTGGGGTATTTAGCCAAATATCTGAACCACGAGTCAGAGCCTTTGCCACATCAATGTCGTAGTTGGGAACAAAAAGTGCACTTCCGCTAAGCTCTCGTTGCATATACTTAATGATTCTTTGCAAACGTTTTTTCCCATCATCATCTAGTTGGTGGGCTTTGCCTGCTATAAGTAGTTGGACGGGCCTATCTGCATTTTTAATGATTGCCTGTAGACGAGCGATGTCAGCAAAGATGGCGTCGGCACGCTTATATCCAGCGATGCGCCTTGCCCAGGTTATTACCAATCGCTCGGGATCATACGAATAACCTGTTCTATTAGTTACGAATTCTGCAAGCTGCTTTTTTTCTTGCATGTGAGCTGCCCAGAGAGCCTCAGGATTTTCAGACCTAGAGGCAACCGATTCAGATTGCCAGGTTCCAAAGTGGACTCCGTTAGTAATGGAGACCCAATCATATTCTGGCCACTGTTGTCTTGAAAGCTGAGTATGGATTTTACTTACTCCGGAGGATTTTCTAGAAGCCCTGAGCGCAAAAGTTGTGGTGAAGAAACGGTTTGAATCATCATTTTTTCCAGGCAAAAGTAATATATCGGGATGAACACCAAGCTTTGCAGCGTAAGGTGTAATAAAGGCTCTGAGCAGATCTGCTGGATAGTTTACATTTCCCGCAGCTACCAAAGTATGATTCGTGTAAACAATTTTTTTTCTAGCTAGTTCCCAGGCTTGTGAGTAGTTAAGATCATAACGATGCTGCAAGTTTACAATTAGCTCCCAAATAAGAAAACTTGGTCTGCCCTCATTAACATGATAAATGCTTGGAGAGATTCCTAGAGTTTCTAATAATCGAACGCCTCCAATGCTGAGCAAGAGCTGTTGTTTTATTTGTAGTTCCTCACTGCCGGCATACAGCTCCTGAGTAATACTTCGCTCGTGAAGCTGATTTTGATCAGTTTCGGAATCAAGAAAGTACAAGGTAACAGTCGGACCTAAAACCCATTTCCAAACTCTAAGCCAAATAGTCGTGTTTCCAAGCTCTACTTTTATAAAAAGGGGTTGGTCACCTTGGTAGACATGTTCCAGACCAACAGAAAGAGGATCGAACAGGTAATCTTTGTCAGATTGCCAGCCTTCAGAAGAAATTTCTTGAACAACATTATGCCCGCGGTACATAAGTCCAACGCCTACCATGGGTACTTTTTCGTCAGCTGCTTGTTTTAGAGTATCGCCCGCCAAAATTCCAAGGCCTCCGGCATAAATGGGGACGGCACTAGATATACCAAACTCAGCAGAAAAGTAAGCAATCGGATGTTCCGGTGAAAGGGGCAGGCCAGTCATGATTAAATCTAGAGGACAAATTGTCCGTTAGAGTATATTATCAGTTTTTCACCAGAAACCAGAGTAGCAGTTACCTCACGCTCGACGGTGCTGACTATGTCTGTGTGTTCTGCGGACTCGTTATAGCCAAGTTTCTCCCAGTCCTTTTTGGGAACTGAGGATGCGTTGCCAGTGTCGTCTCTGAAACAATCTTTATATGACATACCAATCGCGACGTGCATGTTGCCTTGAGGCCCACCAATATTTTCGTCATAAAGTGTTTCGGCCATGGGGTGAGTAATTCTGGATAGCCGATTGTCTGTCAGTGAGTACTCCCCAAGTTTGTCGGCATTTTCAGTCTTTATCATTTCAAGCAAAAATTTCTCCCCTTGAGAAGCACTCGCATTAACAATGACTCCGTTCTTAAATTCAAGCCTTATGCCAGAAATCACATTCCCATAACGATAGAGCGGTTGGTTAAACTTTATCCAGCCGTTGGTTCCCCTCCAATCAGGAGAGGTAAAGAGCTCAAAACTTGGAATATTGCGATTAGCTCCTCCTTTCCACCAGCGATTGGCCCCGATTTTTACGGTTAGATCAACATCTGGGCCTTTTGAATGAAGAGAGTCGATTCTCAAATCATTGAGTTTAGACTTAATTTTTTGTTGAGTTTCTTTGACTCTTTTCCATTCGGAGATTGGGTCGTCGGCATCCAGAAAGCAAGCGTGGATTATTTGTTCCCAGTACTCTTCAATGGAAAGTCCGACTAATTCAGCTTTAGCGTCCACCCCCCAAAGTCCAATGGTCCAGGTATGTTTGCCAGTGCTTTCTTTTTCAAACAACCAGTCGCGGAATTTTTTTCGTGCATCGCGAGCCAGGAGGATTTTCTTTGGTTCAACTTCGGCGAGCAAAAAAGGGTCAACGTCTGCTAAAACAACCAGGCTATGGTCAATCATATCTGCTCTGGCTCTCATATATTTTTCGGAGAAAAAAGTTAGTTGATCATTGTTTGCTAAGTTGTAATAATCCTTCTCGAATCCTGTGGCGGCAAGGCGAACAATTGGATGACCACCAGCACGTAGAATTTCATTCTGGAGCTCAAGGGCAAGGGGTTTGGCTATATCTGGAACAACACACTCCACCACCTCTCCTGGTAAAATTCCGTCTTCCTGCCCCAGGGCGAATCGCACCAGAACGCGTGCGTAGTTTTCTAGAATTTTTTTGGGAGGTACATAGGTTTTCATATGGTTAGACTTTCTAAATATTTATTGAGTTTTCTGAACGCTTGGCCACGGTGAGATAACTTATTTTTTTCTTCAGGCGTGAGTTCAGCTAGGGTTTGATCGCTCTCAGTTGGAATAAAGATTGGATCGTAGCCAAAACCGTTGCTTCCTTTTCTTTGACTCGAAATTTCTCCGTTTAGTGTCCCCGTGAAGTACTTTTCCTCTTCAGTCTCAGGGTCGAAAAGACAAATGGTTGTGACAAAACTTGCTGCTCTATTTTTTTGGTTTTTCAGTTTATCTAGAATGGCTGTGCAACGGTCTTCGTCACTTCCCTTTACCCATCTCTTAGAGTTAACACCCGGATTTCCGTCAAGAGCTGAGACAACCAAGCCAGAGTCATCAGCAGCTGTGATCGTCTTTGCTTTTTCGGCAAAGGCCTTAGCTTTTAACAAAGCATTTTCGGCAAATGTTGCCCCTGTCTCTTCTACGTCTCCTACAAATTCAATAGCTTCTGGAAAAATGATTCTATGCTTACTTTTTTCGAGTATACGGACTATCTCTCGCTGTTTATTGCGATTCTTTGTTGCGATCAAAACTGTCATCAACTCCCGCCGCCGAACATTCCGCCAAGTCCGCCGGTCATACTTGAAAGTTTTTTTGCGGCGAGCTCTTGGGATTTTTTAATAGCTTCATTTAGAACTGTCACGGCCTCTTCACTAGTAATTCCTTGAACTGAAAATTGTTTAATTTTTTGATCACCAGAGATAACAACAACGATGTCACCTTTTTCTATTCGAATATCTTCTGCGGCCAGCTCTTGCTGCATCTGCTTTGCTTGTTGTCTTAGCTTGTTGATGTCGCCGAGTGCTTTAAGTGGGTTTGCCATGTGTTTCCTCCTATAATATTTCGCATGCTGCGTATGAGGGATTCTACTACATCAAAGCCTGAGCTGCTAGCTCAGACAATTTTGCTGGAGCCTCTACGAGCTCTGAATCGCTAGGAGCGGTAACAACCTCGAACTGGACCTGAAGCATTCCTCCAGAAAGCTCTTCGAGAGTACTCATTAGTAAATTAAAAAATTTGGGTTGCTCTAGTTGTTCTTTGTGGAAGTGATAATAAACTTGGATTCTCAAGCTGTGTTCCTCTGGGGAAGAGGCTGTCGTAGAGCGAAGAAGAGTGGCTAATCCGAAGTTTTGATCTGAGAGACTTGAAATAACTTCTTCCCAGCGCTCACAGGCAACTCGAGCATTGCCGTGCGTTGTTCTATTTGAAATTTCGGGTGAGGGCTTGCTCACTGCTTTAACGACCTCTATCCGCTCGCTCTTTGGTGAGGCTGGAGTTGTTCTTTTTGGTTCAGATTTTGGAGGCGAGCTAGGAGGTTCTTTTTTTTTACGCTTTGATCTAGAAATGATATTAAGGAGAGCAAGCTCAAGCTGCAGGTGTGGGATTGGTGAGTTTTGGCTAGGTGCTAATTTGGAGATATCAGACAAGATATATAAGGCAGCTTCTGCTGAAAGCGAACCAACCTCTTTTGAGTTCAAAGTGGCCCTGACCAAGAGGTCGTGAAGATGGCCTGCAAAACCGCGCAAAAAGGTGGCCTCATCTTGGTTTACTTCTCTTAAATCTGTGAAAAATTGCATAATTTCGACTTCATTTTTTTCGAGAAGCAAATTAATTAATTGGGTGTAGTGGGAGTCTGTTTGTGACGAGAGCATCCGAGTCAAATTTTCTTCAGCTAGGGCATCAGCTTGATGGGCTTGCTCAAATAGCTTAATAGCATCGCGGAAACTGCCTTGGGCTGCGCGGCTTAAGAGTTGGGCAGACTCAGCTGAAAGTTTAATTTTTTCTTCTTGAGCAATTCTACTTAGGGCAGAGGTTAATTCTTGATCAGAGGCATTTTTGAATAAAAGCTCGAAGCACCTGGAGCGGATTGTTTCTGGAATTTTATGGAGTTCAGTCGTGGCCAGAATAAAAATAGCGTGACTTGGAGGCTCCTCCAGAAGCTTTAGGAGCGCGTTCCAGGCTTCTTGTGTAAGCATATGAGCTTCGTCCAAGATATAAACAGAAACGAGACCGTGTGAGGGTGACACAAAGGCAGATTCTTTGAGTTGGCGAATATCATCAATGCCTCTATTGCTTGCCGCATCCAGTTCTCTGACTACCGTTGAGTTGCCAGCGATTATTTGTTTAACTTCATGCGTATCTTTCTCTATATCTTTCAGAGGAGCTCGTTTTTTAGTAGGAGTTGATGATCGGTATTGGTCTAGAACTGCGGTCTCATTTTTATTGGAATTGAGAACAGCCGCAAGCACTCTCGCCGCAGTAGTTTTTCCAGTTCCTTTTGGTCCGGCAAAGATCAAACTTTGGGGGACATAGCCGGCTTTTAAAAATGAAGAAAGAGTTTCTCTAACGTGTTCAAGATGAAGATCTGAGATGCGTGTGGGCCGATGAGTGCGATTCCAAGCCATAATATTTATTCGTGGTGATAACCAAGTAAGTGCAACATGCCGTGTTCAAGATAGAAACTGAGCTGATCGTCAACAAGCTTACCATACCTGCGAGCTGTTTGTACCGCCATTGGGAAGCTAATTACGACATCGCCAAGGTGGGGCGGGATTCCTTCGGGAAGTGGGAAGTCGTCAAGTTGCTTTTTCTCGTGCTGGGGAAATGACAGCACGTCGGTGGTGCCATCATGTTTTAGCTCAGATTCATTTAGTTTTTTTATCTTTCGACTACCAACGACTGAGATATCTATTTGGGCTCTCTCGATTTTGTGTTCTTTTAAGACTCGCTCGGCAGTAGCTCGAAGCTGTTTTCGATTAATGGGGTAGCGTGAGCCAACAAAAAGGTTGATTTGTATCATATCCTGAATCCGAGTATACCGAACTTCTACCTACCTACAAGCTGGGATTGCAACTCAAGTAAAGTGCGATCGAGTCTTTCGCGAAGGGAGATCTTTATTTCCTCAGGTTGTTGTTGTAGCCATTTTTGTAATCCGCTGTAGTCATTGGAGCTAATTAGTTTCAAAACGAACTCACTTGATTCTTTCGGCAATTCTTGGATAAGTACAGCTGTGGCTGCATTTTGCAAAATTGCGTTTAGAGTATTTATGGCAGCGGACTGATCTTGAGACTGAAATAACTCAATAATTACAGCTCGTGCTTCTTCGTTAATTAGTAGTGAGAACCAAGGAGGATTTTTCATTGATCTAGGTTTACTCTCCCTGGGTGAACTGAGTCATTAGGAGGGATAAAAAATACGGCGACGATTCCCTGAGACATGGGAGACCAAATTTTTCCTTCCCTAATTACTCTGGAAGAACCGCCAAATTGATAAGAACTAGGATTGGGCAGAGTGCAGTCAGTAAGTTTGGCAACGACTGCTCTTTGTTCGAAAGGGTTCACAATCAGTAAATGGCGATTTCGATACCATTTCTTGTAATGGGCGTACTTTAGGTGCCAATCATCAAGCAAAAGTAGGTGGGCCGAAACCTCAAATTTAGCCTCTCCAGAGTCTTGTTGTGCCCAGCCAAAGGGAGATCTTCTTTTTGAAATTGGCACGGCCTGCATTTTGCCAAAGGTTCTTGGTAATTTGTGCTCGTCAAGCTCGGTAGTTACTTCGAAGCCGAATAAATCGCTCAATTGTTGTTCAAGATAAAGCTGCTCTTTCTTTTCTAAATTGGTAGGAGGTTTTAGACAAAGCGACTGCAGTTTTTGAAAAATTTCCTGTCTCTCCTGAGTAGGAATATGGGTTAATTCGCTGGAGGGTTCTATATTTGTAATCTCATCGGTTGTTGCTTCGGACTCTTCTTGAGCAATCTCTACTGGAAAATATTTTTCATACTCAGGAAGATCTCGAATATATTGAGCTCTTTTTTCAGAATAAAAGCTGTTTAGGGCGGATAGGCTGGTGGCTGGTGTTGTTTGCTGGGCGGGCATTCTTACTTACAGTATAGCGCGAGCGGCACTCAGACGCTCAAGAACGAGTTTTTTACCGAGAACGCTAATCATACTAAATAGAGGAGGGGTGGCTGCACTACCACTAACAGCGTAGCGCAACATCATAAAGTATTGTTTGGTTTTCCAGTCTTTTTCTTGTTGCAAAGCTCGGACGCTTTCTTCAATCTTTTCCTCTGACCAGATTTCCAAGTCATTCAAGGCTTTGGATGTATCATCTAGTTGCCCTTGGACTATTTCTGGTGTTGATCTTTTTGTAAGGATTTCTTTGTCAATATTAATGGCCCGATAGAAGAAGGCTGTCTGCGGTTCGAAGTCAGAGAGAGTGACAAGGCGCTCTTTGATGAGTGGCAAAATAGCTTCAGCTTGATCAAGACTACAATCTGCGGGAATGAATGGTTTCAGACGATTGAGAAGCTCAGCATCAGTGAGGTTGCGTATGTAGACGCCATTTATCCACTGGAGTTTATTGACATCAAAGACAACAGATTTAGAACTGATATCTTTCGGGTCAAAATACTTGATGTATTCATCCAGGGATAAAATTTCTTTTTGCTCAGGATGAGCCCAGCCGAGAATCATGAAGAAATTCAAGAGTGCTTCTGGTAAATAACCGGCATCAAGGAAGGACTGTGCGGAAACAGTGCCTTTTCTTTTGCTCATTTTGCCCTTACCGTCTGGATTCAAAAAGACGGGAATGTGTGCGTAAATTGGAGGTTCCCAGCCAAAGGCTTTGTAGATTAAGACGTGTTTTGGTGTCGAGCTGATCCACTCTTCGCCTCTGAGAACGTGAGTGATCCCCATAGCATGATCGTCAACAATAACAGCAAGATGATAGGTCGGGAATCCATCTGACTTCATCAGGACTTGATCGTCCACGTTGCTTGACTCAACAGAAATATCGCCTCGCAAAAGGTCGGTAAAAGTAACCGTAACATCCTTAGGAACTTTTAGTCTAATCACGTACGGTTCACCAGCCGCAACTCTTTTTAGAGCTTCTTCTTTCGGATAGTCACGATAGCGACCATCATATTTTGGAGGTAGCTTTTCAGCTCGCTGTTTATCGCGTAGTTCGGTTAGTTCCTCTGCGGTGGCAAAGCAGTAATAAGCCTTGTCATTGTCTAAAAGCAACTGAGCTGCTTCTTTGTAAATTTCTAGTCTTTCGGACTGTACGTAAGGCCCGAATGGTCCACCTTTTTCAGGTCCTTCATCCCAATCCAATCCATAGCCTTTAATGACTGAGAGAATTTTTTCGACCGCGCCATCAACTTTTCTTACTTGATCAGTATCTTCAATTCTAAGAATGAAGTCGCCACCATTATGCTTTGCCCAGGCGTAATTTTTCAGAAGTGTGGCGATGTGACCAACGTGATACTCCCCGGTGGGACTTGGTGCCATTCTTGTGCGTACTTTTTGTGCCATTTGGATATTATACCGCGTTCCTACTTAGCAACAGGCTGGATGTATGAAGGGTCAATGGCAGACACGTAGCCGATGAATCCTTCATCACCAAGGAAAACGTAAATGGGTTGCAGATATGGTTGATAAGCAAAATTGTCAAAGTAGCCGAGTTCAACACTTCTAATTGCGGCTTCTTCTCCGGCGAATGACGGAACAACATAGCCTTCGCCAGCTTGGAGAATTTCCCAGGCAGACTGAGGGGAGCGGATTGGATAAGTGTAGACCTGGTAGTAGTCGACGGGGAAGTAATTGTAGTCGAGGTGGACGATGGCGTTGTTACCAGATAGCGCCCCGGATAGGATGGCGTGAATAGTGCCAACAGTTCCAAGTGGTGTATACATCTCGTATGCACCGTCGATTGGAGCCCTATTTAGATCAACTTGAATGAATTCTGCGTCCGAAGCATAGGCTGGTTTTAATACACCTCCGATCAGCTCTTGGTATTCAATTGATCCCGATGAGGTTGCCACATCTGCGGGAAGAAGATTGCCTGTGCTGAGGAAGCTTTTAACAAGCTGAACAGCGCCAAAGCTGTCTGGAAGCTGTGGATTTGCAGTTAGCTCCGGACGACTCATGAAGTCGGTAGTGATTCTGAGCTGGTAAGTGATGATATTCATCTCGAGGGTACTACCCAAGGGTTGTGACTTCGTCCAACGGTAAGTATTTTGGCCAATTTTTTCTGGCTCGAAAACAAAATCGTAGCGACTGGCTTTTTCTTTTGCCTGTTGATCGGAAAGTAAGCTGGCACTTCCCTGAGGAATAAAAAAGACTTTGGCTCTGTCAGAAAATGAAGGGAATCTTCCAGTTGGCAGTTCCAGCGAGTAACTTGTCGGTTGTGCTCCGGCCTCACTTAATAAAGCGATGGCTGGCAACATGCCGAATCCTACTGTGGGAGGTTCTGGAGCAGGCGGATGTGTAGCTTTCCAAAACGTAATGAAAGTCGATATGACAACGCGGCCAACAATCATGGCTACAAGGGCAATCACGCCCCATTTCACAACGGCGCGTCCGACCATGGTCGCTCTCTCTAAGCTAGAACTTGATGTTTGTGCCATTCTTTAAACTTTCACTAGGTATAATAGCAAATATGACGATCGAAATCCTGACCCTATTTCCAGAATACTTTCAGTCACCTCTGAAAACTTCGCTTTTAGATAAGGCTCAGAAGAATGGGTATGTCGATTTATCAGTCATTAACATCAGGGATTTTTCCCTTGATGCCCATAAAGCCGCTGACGATAGACCTTATGGAGGAGGCCCGGGAATGGTTATGCAAGTAGAGCCAATCGATCGAGCCGTGTCTAAAATTGACGCTACGAACCGTCGCGTTATTCTTTTGTCAGCTCAGGGTTCGAGGTTCACTCAGGCGGATGCTGAGAGATACAAGACCTATGATCATCTTGTTTTTATCTGTGGCCACTACGAGGGTGTTGATGAGAGAGTAGTCGAGACAATTGCCGATGAAGAAAAACGCATCGGGGATTTCGTGATGATGGGCGGGGAGCCAGCTGCCTTAGCTATGACTGAGAGCGTTGTTCGTTTATTGCCCGGTGTTTTGGGGAATCCAGCCAGTCCTCTAGATGAGTCACACAGCGTTCCTGGATCTCTTGGTTTTCCTCAGTACACTAGGCCAGCAGATTATAAAGGCAAAAAAGTTCCTGAAGTTTTATTAAATGGAAATCATGCTGAGATTGCGCTTTGGCGTGAGAATAATCGGAAGAAGTTTGATTAACTACTTATTTCTGCCAAGGCTTCTTCAACAGTTTTTAATTTGAATGGCAAAATTTTTGTTAATTTGTCTGTATTTAAAGCCGTGTTGCGCTGATATGGTCTGTTGACTGTTTTCAGATACTCATCAAGATCGCTGGGTTGAATTTCTCCAGCAAGATTAAATATATTCTTAATTGCAGTTCCAAGCTCAAAGTCGCTCCATTTTTCTCCAGCTGTGGCATGGAAAAGACCTGTCAATTTTTCTGAGATTGAAAAGTCAATAACTCTAGCGAGATCATCGATGTAGGTTGGTCCGAAGTAGTGGTTGGTAAATAATCGGGCTTCATTAGCTTGAATTTTAGCCATAAAAGCATGGCCGATGTCAAGTCTTGAGAAAGGGTTTGATCGAAATGGCTGATCGATTCTAAGAATCGTCCATGGATGACTGGCACTTGTGATCACATTTTCAGCCAGGGCTTTTGTTTCTCCATACCACTCGATGGGATTCATTTTGTCATTTTCAGAGTAAAGATCTGGATTTTCACCATCAAAAACATAAGCGGTAGAAAGGTGGATTACCTGAACATTTTTTTCAGCTGCTGCTTTAGAAATATTTTCGGTGCCAACTACGTTGACTTTATAAGCCAAACCATTTTTGTCGCCCCGTTGCTCCCAGGCTGCGGTTACATTGGTGAACGCGGCGAAGTGAATGCATGTTTCTGCTTCAGACGCTTCAAAACGACTTTTGACCGCATCAAGATTAGTTATGTCGATTGGATTAATTGGATCCGATAACTCCAAGACATCAAAGTCATATTTGTCCTTGAACAGCTCTGTAAATTTTGAGCCAACTAAGCCATTAGCTCCAGTGACCAAGAGGGGAGTTTTATTTGCCATGGGTTAACCCTTGGTTAGGTCCCAAACCTCAGCTCCAAAGTGGTCCCAAGGCAGGCGCTGCTCGTCTGGGTCGGAAATATTAAATTGTTCGGTAGTGGTATAAATCAGATGCATAGATCGACTATATGGGTTTCCTACACCGTGAGCTACGCCAGCGGGAATTCGTAAGGCTGTAGCCTTACCACCCCCAAGCACAAGTCGGATGTGAGCGTTATATGTTGGTGAGTCTTTACGGATGTCGTGGAGATTTACGAGTAGTTTGTCATGTGGGGCAACGAACCAAACGTCGTCTTGTTTGTAATGAATATGATAGGCCTTGACCGAACTTGGGATGACTTGTGAAAGACTAATTTGTTTGACTTCTACAGGGGCTGAGAAGGCTGTGTGAGCGCCATCTGTAAGTCGTGAGAGCTCAACAAAATAACCACCGTCATCTATATTGTGCTGAAGAGCAATTATTTCAACACCATCTATTTGTGGTTTTTTTCCATACTGTTGAGTTGCTATTTTGCCTTTGTAATCTTCGTGAATTTCCATGACTTTTATCCTCTCATTAACCTCATCTATTTTGTATTGTACTGCGTTTGAAAATATTCGCTATTTTTTTCTTTTAAAGGACGCCACCAAGCTTCGTTTGCTTCGTACCAAGCCACTGTTTGAGCTAAGCCTTCTTCCAGAGTCACACTTGGTTTCCAACCATAGGTTTCATTTATATGAGACCAGTCGACACTATACTTTCGGTCATGTCCAGGTCGGTCAGTGACAGTTTCGAGCATATTAGGTGATTTGCCCATAATGGAAAGTAAACTTAGGGCAATCTCTTTATTGGTGACATCGGCAGTCAGGCCACCGACGACAAAAGTAGTGTTTACTTTGTCACCAAGTAAAATAGCTTCTATTGCTGTGCAATGATCCAAAACATAAAGCCAGTCCCGGATTTGGCCTCCATCGCCATAGATTGGAATTGGTTTATTATCGATTAAATTAGTAATCGCCAGAGCGGTAAATTTCTCTGGAAATTGATTTGGTCCATAGTTATTTGAACAATTAGAAATGGTATATGGGAGTCCGTAGGTTTCACCATAGGCGCGAACTAAGTGATCAGATCCAGCCTTGCTGGCAGAGTAGGGACTACGAGGATCGTATGGAGTAGTTTCGCTAAATTTCTCTCCGGAGTTTGGGTCTAGGGTACCAAAGACCTCGTCAGTCGAGATGTGGTGAAAGCGAGTGACTTTTTGTTCTAGGGCAGCAGCTAGGAGAGTTTGGGTACCAAGAACATTTGTTTCAACAAATATTCCTGGGTTGAGGATAGATCTATCAACGTGAGACTCGGCAGCAAAGTGGACGACAAGATCTACTCTCGCCATAGCTTCTTTGACTATCTCAAGATCGCAGATCGATCCGTGAATGAATGTGTAGTTTGGATTTGACTCGAATGAGCGAGTGTTCTCTAGGGTCCCAGCATAAGTCAGAGCATCGAGATTGACAATCCTGTCTTCGGGATGTTGCTTAAGCCAGTAGCCAATGAAGTTTGAGCCAATGAAGCCTGCGCCACCAGTTACCAAGATTGTTTGAGGTGGTTTTGGATTATCTATCATGTGCTCTCTATATTATAGCAATTAGCGCCTTTTCGGACCTCCGTTTGGTACAAAGCATGAAAATATCCACTTAAGAAAGCCAGGATTAGAACTACGACGACAAGAATGCGGATAATTACCTTGGGATCAATCGGTTGCTGTAGTTTATTCATGCTTGGTAATACCTAACTTTTGTTGAACCTCTTTTTTGAAATTTTCTTCACTAACTATTGTATACACCCACTGGTTTTCATAATAGCGAGGATTAGGATGAGTGAGAACTCCAGGTTCACTTTCTGTCAGGATACTCAAGCTGTGATTGTTAATCTCTAGTGAATTAATTTGGTTTCGGAATTTATAACCAATAGAAACTGCCTCTTCTATAGAGAGATACTGGCTAAATGAATTATTATAAAGTTTATAAAGATTGCCTAGCTTATTTGGATCGGTTAAGAGAGATCTCTGTTTAGCTGAATCCATAAGGGCCGAGAGAGCTTTTTGTTGCCTTCTGCTCCTTGCATCATCCGTGCCTTCTTCCGATTCACTATGACGACTTCGGATGTACTCAAGAAATCTTTCCCCATCCATTTGCTGTGGCCCCGTTTCGAAACTAATCGTTCGATAAAGTAGTTTGGGATCAGTCACCGTGGTGACATCAACATTTGAATTCGGAAACTCAGTATCGGTGAAGCTACTTTCGACATTGACAGTTACGCCACCAAGAGAGTCAACAATAGTAGCAATTGTATTCATGTCGACAACAACTGTGCAATCGATAGGCACGCCAATAAGTTCGCTAATCGCCTTAGCAGGAAATTGTTCCGGTTTTTCCGGAGTATGGTCTGGACCGTAACTGAAAAGAGCGTTGACTTTAGTTTTGTATGCATCGCTCCAAAGATCGCGAGGAACGGACAATTGATTTATCTCTCCACTGTCGTAGTTGACTGAAACAAGCAGGATAGTATCCGTAAGAGGAGGCACATCGCCCCGTAAGGTTAGTGAGTCGGTTCCAAGAATGAGAAATACCGTATTTCCAGATTGGCGCTTCGGTTCAAGCTTCACCCCTGTCTCTACGATTTGTTTTAGCTCTGAAATACTGGTATTTCCAGCAGCTTCAAAGGCAGATATGTATCTCTTTGCAAAGAAGCCCATGACTAATAAGGTTAAGATTATTCCCACGAAAAGAAACCCAACGGTCAAAAGCGCTGCTCGAAGGAAGATCTTGCCCAGGCTTAGATGAGGTGTTTTGCTGTTCATAATGCGCTACAATAGCTTTCATCATACATGAGACGAATATTAGTCGCGAGTATTTTACTCGCTATTATCCTTAGCACCAGCTATTCACTCTTTCATCCAGGGTTTTTTCGTGTCCATGATTTTACTCATGGAGCCAGAATCGCAGAACTTGCTAGGGCAGTTGCCGATGGACATGTGCCGCCCCAGTGGAGCAAAAACCTAGGCTTTGGTTATGGAATGCCGCTTTATCTTTTTTATGCACCTTTACCATATTATTTCGGGTCCCTGATTTATTGGCTGAGTGGGTCATTGGTTTTATCTATCAAATCAATTTTTCTTTTAGCAAATGTCGGCACCGCAATAGGGGCTTATTTACTTGGCAAAAGACTTTTTGGCACTTTCGGTGGATTGCTGGTCTCAGCCGCTATCACCCTAGCTCCATATCGAGCCGTGAATCTTTTCGTTCGAGGCGCAGTTAGCGAGGCCTGGGGGATTATGGCCGCCGTCTGGATTATTTATGGAGTTGTCCTAGTTTTGGAAAAAGAGCGCAGGGGTTGGCTAGTTCTGACCCTGAGTACGGTGGCGATGCTTCTTAGTCATAATCTTACCGCGATGATATTTGCGCCTTTCGCAGCCCTTTTTGCTCTGACTTACTGGTTTTTCACCACGCAGAGAAACGGTCGAAAGAAAATAGAGTTCACCTGGAAACCCGCAGCAATTCTTTTAGGCAGTGTGCTTCTTGGGGCAGTTATAAGTGCTTATTATCTCTTGCCCGCCTTTGGAGAAAAGTCCGCGACCCAACTAGAGACTCGCGTCTTAACAAGCTACTTCGATTATCACCTTCACTTTTTGTATTTACGCCAGTTCGTAAATCCAATCTGGAAGTATGGCGGATCTGTTTGGGGCCCGGAAGACGACATCTCGTTTTTTCTGGGATTTGGTCAAATCGTGGCTGCAGCGATCACTTCGCTTGCCGTTGTTCACTCTCTATCACGGCTTTGGCAACATAGCAGTGGCAATTTCATTAAATTCATAAAAAAATTAGTTTCTAGAAAGGTCTTCGTTATCTCAATGAGTTTTGTATTTTTGCTCATAGCTGTCTACTTCTCTTTATTAAAGTCACTTGCGGTCTGGGATAGTTTGCCAATCTTAAAGTATGTACAGTTCCCATGGAGATTCTTGTCGATTATTATTGTTTTTACGGGGTTAATTTCTGCAGGATCACTAGCTCTGATTAGAAGTTCGGCTAAGAGATTTGTACTTTGGTTCGTGTTAATAACTATGATGTTTGCAAATCTCCATTACTTTAGGCCAGAAAAATATTTAGATTCACCGGAGGCCTTATATTTTAGCGATCCAGGGCGCATCTCAGATCAAATGAGCGGGATATTGCCAGATTATTTGCCACTGGCTCTTGATGAAGAGGTGTTGCCAATACGTTCTCTGGAGCTGACGACCATGAATTTAGAAGACATTCATCCAGAAGTTTTGATAGATAGAACGCAGGAGAAACTTTTAAAAGTTGACATTTCTGAAGATAAGCCGGCATTACTTCAAATAGCAGACTTCCCTGGTTGGGTGGTAGAAATTGATGGTTTGCCAGTGGAGCACGCAACATCAGAGCATGGTTTGATTCAAGTTGATCTTTCCGAAGGACAGCACCTCGTCGGAGTTAGACTTGGCTCAACTCCAATTAGGCGCTGGGGATACTTGTTAACAACCGCGGGTCTTTTTGTATTTTTTGCTTTACTACTTAATAGTGAAAAAAAGGATAAGCGTGCGCAGTAACACTCCAGCTCAGCTTCTAGACATCAAGCGCCGCTCTGTGGTTGGAGCAGTATCTTATTTCTCTCGTTCACTTTTATTGCAGGCGATTGGCATAGTTTCGATAATTGTTCTCAGTATTTTCTTCGAGCCAGAAGATTTTGGTATCTACGGGCTAGTCACTCAGGTGATTGGCATCTTGGTTTTCTTCTCTGATATAGGGTTGGCTGCTGCCTTGATTCAAAAAAAAGATGAGCCAAGTATTAAGGATTATCGAACCACCTTTACAGTTCAGCTTCTACTCTCTTTGGTAATTTTTCTTGCATGCTTAGTTGTGATTGCCTTAGGTTTGCTTAGCCAAAAAACTGGTCCAGTGGGGAACTGGATTTTGCTTGCCCTAGCAATTTCTTTTCCTCTGGCAACACTGAAGACAATTCCTTCAATCCAACTAGAAAGACATCTAGACTTTTCAAAACTAATAGTTCCTCAGATCGTGGAGCAAATTACTTTCCATCTTATTCTCATCACTCTGGCAATTAAGGGTTGGGGGGCTGCCGCTTACGTCCCCGCAGTGTTAGTAAGATCTGTCTCTGGCGTGATTGTGCTTTCTATTCTTAAGCCATGGAAAATTGGTTTGGCTTTGGATAAGCAAAGCTTAAAGACCTTACTAAATTTCGGAGTTAAATTCCAGATAAATGACTTTTTAGCTAGAATAAAAGATCAACTCTTCTTTTTGGTTCTCGGAATTGTTTTGCCGCTGAGAGAATTCGGATATGTCCAGTGGGCAAAGACTTGGTCTATATATCCATATAATTTGACAGTCAACAGCGTGTTGGCGATAACTTTCCCAACATTCTCAAGGCTTCAGGGTCACCCTGAGAAACTTCAGCGGGCCATTGAGAAGTCGCTTTTCTTCATTTCCTTGGTAATTTTCCCAATCTTGCTTGGTATGTCTCTGTTTATCAAGCCACTTCTCGCCCTGATTCCTACTTACGCCAAGTGGCAACCGGCTACCCTCAGCTTTATTCTTTTTTCACTGAGCATTGGTTGGAGCGCAATTTCTACACCTTTGACCAACACTCTTAATGCCATTGGCGAGATAAACAAAACGTTAAAACTAATGGTGATGTGGACAGCGCTAACCTGGGTTTTGACGCCAGTGTTAATTTACTTTTACGGCTTTAATGGGGTGGCTTTGGCGGCGCTGCTCATCAGCTTCACCTCGATATTTTCGGTCAAGTATGTGCGTGAAATTTTACCCGTCAGAGTTTGGGAGCACACTTGGAGACAAGCTTTGGCCGCTTTAATGATGGCTGTCATTGGGGTGCTTGGGATGAAATATTGGCAACAAAATGTTTGGTGGTTAATTCTCGGCATGGCGACAGTTGGCGCTGGCTATATCGTCACTATGTTGTTATTTGGTTTTGATATTTTGAAGAGAGAAGTCTTGTCGCTCTTATCCGTTCGTCGTGAAAAATAAGGTCATACAAGCTAAAATGAAGGTAATATGAGACTAAGCGTTGTAGTTCAGACAAAAAATGCAGAGCAGACGCTCGAACAGGCTTTGCGCTCTGTCGCTTTTGCTGACGAGCTAATCGTTGTTGATATGGAGAGTAGCGATACCACGCGTGAGATTGCTTTAAAGTTCACTGATAATGTTATTTCTGTGAAAGACGTAGGCTATGTTGAGCCAGCCCGAAATGATGCAATCGCCAAAGCGACTGGAGATTGGATACTTTTGCTGGACGCCGATGAGGAAATAAGTGTTTCCCTTGGTGAAAAAATTCAAACTCTAATTGCCACGGAAAGTGATGTTGCCTGCTACTTTTTGCCTCGAAAAAATATGATTTTTGGTGAATGGGTTAGCGATTCGGGTTGGTGGCCAGATTATCAACCAAGATTGTTTCGTTCCGGAGCTGTGACTTGGAAGGATGAGATTCACAGCAGGCCATTGATAACTGGAAAAACTGAAAAATTGCCAATAGATGAATCGTTAGCAATAATCCATCATAATTACGCCACTGTGAGTGACTTTGTTGACAGGCTAAACAGATACACGAGCATCACGGCCAAGCTTAGCAAAGCAGAGAGTCCGACAACTAAAGCGGGTTTAATTTCTTCATATAGATCAGAGTTTTTGCGAAGAATTTTTGAACAGGGCGGAATCGATGGTGGATATAGATCAGTACTGCTTTCACTTTTACAAGCGAAATATGAGCTTGTTGTTTCAGCCAAGCGCTGGGAAAATGCTGGCCGACCTGAAGATAAATCAAGCTCTATAAAAGAAATGGAAAAATTTAACTCCGAGCTTTCTTACTGGATTGCTGATTGGCATGAAAAAAGAAGTGGCTTTCTGAGCAAGCTTTTTTGGAGAATTAGACGAAAGCTGAGGGTATAAATAATGAAGCATATTTCGATTTTGATTGTTAATTACAACAATCATAAAAGAACCAATCTTTGTCTTAGATCTCTAGAGAGTATTTCTCATCCTTCTTTTTCGTACACAGTTCTGATCGTGGATAACGGATCACAGGAAATTTATTCCTTGCCAAGGGAGTTTAATCGAAAAAAGTTCCAGGTTGTCCGCAGTGATGCCAACTTGGGTTTCACAGGTGGGAATAACTTAGGTTTACACACAGCGATTGAGAAGTTTAATTCTGATTACGTTGTCCTTCTAAATAATGACACCTTGGTTGACCCAAATTTTTTAGAAACTCTCTTCCAAGCAGCTGAAGATGATCCTAGCGTTGGCTTAGTCTCTCCAAAAATTTATTTTACGAAAAACATGGAGTTCCACTCAGAGAGCTATAAGAGAAATGAGCTGGGAAATGTTCTGTGGTATGCAGGAGGCAGTATCGACTGGGAACACCTAGCGGCTTTTCATCGTGGCGTAGACGAAATCGATCGTGGTCAGTTTGCAAATCAGACCGAAAGTGACTTCGCAACGGGTTGTTGCGTTCTGATCAGAAGAGAGATCTTAGAGAAGGTTGGCTACTTGGATAAGAAGTACTTCTTATATTTAGAAGATGTAGATTTGAGTATTAGAGCGCGACTGTTTGGCTACTCCATAAGATATTGCGATAAGGCTGTCATTTGGCACGACAATGCCGGGTCGAGTGGCGGCAGTGGTTCAAACTTTCACATTTATTATCAGCTCAGAAATAGATTGTATTTCTTTTTTCAGTATGGGTCGCTAAAAACAAGAATTAATGCTTTGAGACTTTTCATTGATAAGGCAATAAATGGAACTTCGCTGGAAAGAAGAGCGCTTTGGCACGTAATAACCTTGCAGTCTGGAAAGCAACTTATTGTATGAGCAAACCAACCATCTCTGCAGTGATTATTGCTAAGAATGAAGCGAAGATGATTCTGCGTTGCATTGCCACGCTTCGTTGGTGTGACGAGGTTATTCTTTTAAACGACGGTTCTAGTGATAATACGGCCGAGCTGGCCGAGCAGTTCGGAGTAAGAGTGATACATTTTAAACATAAATCATTTGCTAGGCTGAGAAATGAAGCTTTAAAGCATTGCAAAACCGAGTGGCTTATTTATGTTGATGCAGACGAAAGAGTCTCGCCGAAACTTGCGAGAGAAATTGCGGTGCATTTAGAAACTGCAAGTTTCAGTGCCCTAACTCTGAAGAGAGAAAATATTTTCTTCGGTCAATCATTTAAGCACGGGGGCTGGTCTCCAGATCTCGTTACTAGAGTTTTTAAGAGATCATCTTTGAAAGAATGGACGGGAGATGTTCACGAGAGCCCAGTCTACGATGGAGAAACAGGGCAGCTTCAGGTCCCCCTCATACACTTGACTCATCGATCGGTCCGAGATGGATTACTAAAATCAGTAGACTGGACTAGAGCTGAGGCACGTTTATTAGTTGCTTCTCAGCTCGGAAAAATTTCCTTTTTAACAATTCTGAGAAAAGGAGTGATGGAGTTTCTTCGCAGGGGAGTTTTTTGGAAAGGTTATCGAGACGGCGAAGCTGGGCTGATCGAAGCTCTGACGCAGGGAATTAATAAAATGCTTGTCTACATGCAAGTATGGGAACTCCAACAAAAGACTAGCATTCCAGAATCATACGAAAAAATTGAAGAAGAGCTAGCCGATTTATGGAAAAAAGAGTCGTGAAAGTTTGTCTTTTCTCACCATACTTGCCAAACATTTTTGGTGGTGGAGAAAAGCATTTACTAGACATTGCAACTCATTTGCCAAAAGATTGGAAAGTCGTCTTAGCTTTTTCTAATTCAAAGTTGCATCAGCAAACAACAGAAGCAATAAAAACTTCTTACGAGTCTTTCTATGGAAAATCACTAGAGGATGTTGAATTTGTTTCAACGCCTTTGGGAACATTAGCAAGTGCTCTAGAAAAATTACTTTGGACCAAAGAATATGATTATTTGTTCTCGGTAAGTGATGGTTCACTTTTTTTCTCTTTAGCTAAAGATAATTTGTTACATATTCAAATTCCTTTTCAAAATTCCCAAAACTCACTCGTATCAAGATTAAAATTAAGTCAGTGGAAGATAAATACCAATTCAGAATTTACTAAAAAAGTCATCGCTAAATCTTGGGGAGTGGATAAAATTACAGTTTTTAATCCCATGGTCGCAGTTGAAGATTTTAATCCTAAAAAGAAGGAAAAAATCATTCTGAATGTTGGTCGATTTTTTCGACAACTGCATAGTAAAAGACAGGATGTGTTAGTCGATATCTTCCGAGAGTTTTCTGAAAAATTTCCTGATCTGGCAAAAGATTGGCAATTAATTTTGGTTGGATCAGTTGAAGACAAAGAATATTTTTCTGAGGTGAAAAAAAAGGCTGCCAAATTGCCTGTGAAATTTATTTCAGAGTGTGACAGAGACGAATTGATTTCTCTGTACGAGAGAGCATCTATTTATTGGCATGCTACTGGATTCGGGGCAGACGTTGAAGAGAGTCCAGAAAAAGCGGAGCACTTTGGTATAACCACGGTCGAAGCAATGGCTGCCGGAGCTATTCCAATTGTTTATGCAGCTGGAGGACAGCCAGAAGTTCTTGGAAATTCGTTGAGTGAACTTTTGTGGGGAACTTCTGAAGAATGCGTGAAAAAAACCGTTGAGTTGATTAAACATGAAGCAAAACGAGACGAGTTGAACGTGTTAGTAAGAGAGCGAGCTCATGCGTTCGGAGAAAAACACTTCGTCAGAAAACTTAATATGCTGTTTGGAGTGACTAATGAATAAAGCGGGCATTTCTGTAATCATTCCGACCTTTAATGGCCGCAAGCTGCTTGAAGAAAATTTACCTAGTATTCTTAGTCAATTATCTCCAGAAGATGAGGTAATAATTGTTGATGATGGAGGTAGTGATTCCACGAATGCATTTGTTGAAGAAATCAATCATCTTCAGATTAAGTTTGTTAGAATCGAGAAAAATGTTCGTTTTGCCAGAGCTGCAAACAAAGGAGCGGAGTTAGCAAAAAATGACTTTATTTTTCTGTGTAACAACGACGTTGAACTGCAAGCTAATTGCCTGAGCGTGCTCAGAGCCCACACAAGTAAGAATGATGTTTTTGCCGTAGGCTGTCTAGAATATGAGGATCATCTCGAGGGTGAGAAGAGCGGAAAAAATAAACTTTGGTTCGCGCGTGGTCTTTTTCAGCACAGCAAATCTGATTATTTTGTTTCTGGCGAAACAGCTTGGGCTAGTGGTGGCAGCGCTCTCTTTAGTAAAGAAAAGTGGCAAGAATTGGGAGGCTTCGACACAAACTTTTCTCCTGCATATTGGGAAGATGTAGACTTATCCTTTAGAGCTAGGAAGAAAGGTTGGAAAGTGCTTTTCGATGAAAAGGCAGTAGTGATTCATAAACATGAGACTACTAATGCCTCAATTTTTTCTAAAAAAGAGTTAGACGAAATTAGTTGGAAAAACGGCCAATACTTTACTTGGAAAAATACTAACTTTGCGCAAAAGATTACCTTTCTTATTTGGTGGCCTTATTGGTATTTAAAGAGAATTAAAGACTCATGAATACAAAACTGAAATCATTCTGGCTATATTTTGTCTCAATACTTTTGTTAGGGGTTGTGATTCGTTTTTATCAGCTGGGTAGCATTCCTCATGGCATCACCTGGGACGAGGCTGCCATTGGCTATAACGGTCACGCCATTCTTACCACCAGAAGAGACGAGTGGCTCGAACGTTTGCCTGTTTCTTTCCGATCGTTTGGAGATTACAAGGCGCCTTTGGCAATTTATCTAAATGGTTTTTCGACTTTTATTTTTGGCATGAATCCATTCGGGGTAAGATTTCCTTTTGCAGCTGCGTCGATTTTTGCTGTCGCTAGTTGGATACTGCTTCTGAAGGAATTAAAATTATTTGGTAAAAAGGATGACCATTTAATTTTGATCTCGGGCTTAGTTCTGGCTTTAAATCCTTGGCACATTCATTATTCAAGAATTGGTTTTGAATCAGGACTTAGTCTCGCGCTGGCAGTTTGGGGATGGTGGCTACTTGCTCGTTCGCTTCATTCTAAAAAATTACGTTTTCTGTTTTTACAAAGCTTCTTGTCAGCTGTGCTGCTCATAGCTTCGCTTTATACCTATCACAGTGCCAAGATTGTCGTACCAATTATGACTTTAGTGGTATTCTTTTTTGCCGCTAAGCCAACAAAGCAATTTTTCTTGAAGTTATTTCCGCTAGCTATTTTTTCCTTACTCTTAGCAGTCCCGCTAATTAGAGATTCACTGTATGGTCAGGGAGCAACTAGAGCCGGAGTGCTTCTGTTTGGTCAAGGATATTCTTTGCCAGAGTTGATTGGAGCCATGATCAAGAACTTCGGTGCCCAACTCAGCCCAGCTTTTCTTGTACTTGGTAAAAACATCAGCTCTCTTCGTGACGGTGGGGGTTCTTGGGGATTTGTTTTGCCGACGACATATTTCCTTGCTGTTTTGGCAATTCCATTGAGTTGGTTTAATAAGTTAAAGAATAAAAAAGCAATTATTTTTGCTTCTCTTTTTGTGTTGATCGGTAGCGCCCCGGCATTCATGTCGACACTGGCTCCACATAGCAACAGAGGCTTGTTTGCTGTTTTGGGAATTATTCTTCTTGCCACAGTTGGACTGAAAGCTGTCTTAGAATTGGCCCGAACTTCTCGATGGAAAAAATACTTTTTGGCTGAAGCTGTTTTGGGGACATTGTTTCTTCTGCACTTATTTTTCTTCGCTGCCTTCTGGAAAAACTACACAACTGTCTTTGCCAACCAATCGGCTAGTGACTTTCAGGACGGATACCTTGAGGCATTTTCGATTGCTCACCAGTATGAATTGGGTGCCGATGGCAAGCCAAAAGTCGACAAAATTTTATTCAGTAGCGAGTACGGCCAACCATACATTTATGCTTTGTTTGTCAGAAAGACGAATCCTATTTGGTACAGAGGTGGTTCGCTAAATACTTACGAATTCACTGACAAAATCAACATTGGTGACTTGACCAGAAAAAATACCCTAGTTGTCGCTTCTTTGAGTCAAGATTTGCCTGTAAATGAGGCAGACCATCTCGTGTATGGTAGCGATGGCACAATTCGATTTAAAATTTACTTAACTAGGGGGGATTAGGTGTCTAAAAGATGGACAATCATTTTTTTTGTTTTGCTACTTTCCACAGCAGTATTTTTCCGCGCCTACAAAATAACTGAAAATCCACCAGGTCTATATTGGGAAGAGGTGGCCCTTGGCTATGATGCTTATTCAATACTAAAGACGGGGGCTGATCATCACGGTAATGTCTTACCAATAATTGCCCTGGAATCATTTGGTGACTGGAAGCCCGCCTTGTATGCTTATTTGATAATCCCATTTATTACCATGTTTGATTTGGGAGCATTGGCTGTTCGACTGCCATCAATGATCGCTGGAATTAGTATTGTCATTGGTAGCTATTTTTTATCAAAGCGTCTTGGTCAAAAGCCACTTGTTTCCATGGCGGTAGCCACGATAGCTCCTTGGGCAATTCATTTTTCTAGATCAGGCTGGGAGTCGCATGTTTCTGCCGCTTTAATACTTTGGGGTCTATATTGCGGCATTCAGAGCGTTGGAAAAAAACTTAAGTTTGGCTGGGGCTTAGCCAGCATTATTTTATTGGGTCTGTCTTTATACACCTATCATGCCGCCCGCATCACGGTTCCTTTGCTAGCAGTGGGCCTGATCGTTTATGTATTCGCAATTCTTCGCAAAAATAAAATTTCTTCTAAAAAATTCTTCACAGAAAATTTTATCAAGATAGTTGGCTTGACCGCCGTAGTCCTACTGATCATCACGCCATTCCTGCAAAATCTTAATTCTCCCGCTTTGCTTCAGAGAGGAAAAGAAACTAGCATTTTCACTGATATTTCTGTGATTGAAGAAAGTAATATGCTTCGAGAAAATAGTGGTAATTCGTTATTATCCAGAGTGCTTTATCACCGCTATGTTTTGTTCGGCAGGGAAATTCTGAAAAACTATAGCTCGCATTTTAATTTGGATTTTCTCTTTATTTCTGGAGACAAGCAACCACGGCACTCTCCACAATTTTTTGGACATCTTTATCATATCGAATTTATATTTTTGATTTTCGGAATTGTCTCTTGGTACAAGAAGAGGTCAGCTGAGAAGTCACTAGTAGTGTTTTTGTTACTGGTGAGTATTATTCCCGGTTCAATAACTTACGCCTCGCCTCACGCGTTGAGAATGTTGGCTGGGTTCCCAGTGTTTGTGCTACTTATCGCCAGCGGCATTGAATACCTGTACGCGCAATATAAGGTGTGGCTTGGGCCGTCACGCAAGCGATTTCTACCTTTGTTTGTTTTAGCTTTAATTGGAGTCTACTCGGTTGAACTGGCCTCTTTTTGGCGTCACTACACCAAGATTTATCCAGTGGAGTACGCGTCTGAGTGGCAAGTGGGGTACAAGGAAATGATTTCAGATCTGAATA
>CAZPFX010000004.1:0-21790 GCA_964586055.1 uncultured Pseudomonadales bacterium
GTTATTGTGTAGATCAGGAGCAGGGATGAGCATTGTTGCCAATCGATTTCCTGATATTAGAGCAGTTGATGTCTTCTCTGAAGCGCAAGCTAGACATGCCCGGGAGCATAACAATGCCAACGTTGTTGCTTTGTCTGGAAACTGGTTGAATTTAGAAGAGATGAAAAAAATTGCCTTGACGTTTTTACAAACTCCTTTCTCCAGTGAAGAGCGCCATCTTCGTCGTTTACAACAAATAGCAGATTTGAAAGTTTAGTTAAATGAATTTATACCCAGCCCTACTCGATGGATCGATCGAGAAACTTCAATCACAGATTGACTTAGTAGCTGATGATGGGCGCATTGAGACGGTCCAAATAGATATTATTGATGGAATTTTTGCCGATAATCTAACCATCACTCCCGCAGATATCCCCGATCTTAATCTGGGTAGGCTCCAGTACGATATCCACCTTCTCACCGAAGAGCCTCTTGACTATGTTTTCGAGCTCCAGACACATTGTCAGCATGATCAGATTCGCGCCTGCATTGCCCAGATAGAAAAAATGTCATTCCAGGCTTCTTTTCTTGAAGAAGTTCGCCATCGCGAATGGAAGGCAGGTCTGTCTTTGGATCTTTATACCCCGCTTGAGTCTCTTGAGGATGATATTTGGCTAGAACTAGATGTCTTACAACTCATGGCAGTTGAGGCTGGTTTCCAAGGAGGAAAGTTTTCTCCAATTATTTTTGACAAAATCGCTGAAGCAAAAAAAATAATTGCTCAGCTTGATAAGTCAGTGGAACTTATTGTTGATGGCGGTGTTTCACTTGAGAACATTGAACAACTAAAAGATGCTGGCGTTGAAAATATCGTCGTTGGCAGCACGCTTTGGAAATCAGATAATTTATCAGAAACTATTACAAACTTACTTAATAATTGAAAGCATTATGAAAAAAATAATTAAAATTCCAAAAACAAAGAATCACTGCAACATTAAGAGAGTCGCCATTTTTGGTAGTGCAGATGTTGATGAAAAGCACCCGCTTTATCTAGAAGTTTTTAAAGTTGCTCGCTATCTTGCTTACCATAATAAAGTTGTGATTGATGGCGGAGGCCCGGGAGTCATGGCCGCAGCAACTAAGGGGGCAGAGTCCGCGGGTGGTGAAACATTGACTGTGACTTTTGATCCAAGCGACATGCCTGAGTTTGAGGGACAAGATAACAAAAATATTCCTGATCGCGAAATTAAGATGGGAAACTATGTCGAGCGTATGTTTGGCCTCATTGATGAGTCAGATGCCTTCATTTGCTTTCAAGGTGGAACGGGAACACTAAGTGAGTGGGCTACTGTTTGGCTGATGTCACATCTTTATTTTGGGAATCATAAGCCCATTATTCTGTATGGTGCATTCTGGTTTAACGTCATGAAAGTGATCAACGAAAATTTCTTTATCGGTGAAAAAGAGCAACAAGTTTATCGGGTTGTTACAAATGAAGAAGAGCTAGTTGCTGCCCTTGATGAGTTTGAGCTGGAGCTCTCTGATCGATGTGGGTTAAGTGCTCGGGCAGAATAAAATAGAAATTGATAAATGTGGGCTATACTTGCCATATGAGAAAGCATTTACTAGCAAATAAAAATGCCTGGTTATTAACGACATCTTCTTTATTATTTTGCTTGTTTCTATACGTAATTTGGACAAAAATCACAGGCCGATTCTATGGAATTGATCTCATTGTTTGGGGTCCAATTATTCTTTTCAATATCATCTTTGGAGTTATTATTGGGTATAAGACAATAATTTTTTCTCTAGTAAAAAAAGTGAGCTATGTTCCAATTATGGCTCTGTTGCTAGGGATTATATTAGCCTTTAGTGTGCCAAGTAGATTGGATGTAGCAAGATGAGATTTATTAAAATAAAAAAATATGATTATGAGCCAGAGTGGTTTGTAGGATTTACATTTTCAAATGGCACAGCAAGTGCTTACCATGAGATGTACTTGAATGTTGATGAATTGCCAAGGTTAGCTAACAAACTAATTAATTTTCCTGAAAGAGATAAGAAAATTGGTTTCGAGTTTGGAAATGAGGATCCAAAGGATAATTATGAAAATTTTATAAAAATACTTATTTATGTATACAACTCCTCCGGACATACAGCAATTAATATTATGTTAAGCAATAATAAAGAAAAGCATTTGGCTGAAAAAAGTCATTTTAGTATACTTTGTACTCCCGCAGACATAAATTATTTTGGGAATCAGTTGCTTGCCTGGTGCTCGAATCCCGATGATGAGCTATATATTGAATTCAAATCTGATATTTTGAAGTAATTGTGATAAAGCAGGCTGTATGAAAAATAAAAAACTCGTCATTATATTATTCGTAATATTTCCTTTATCTTTATCAATCTTGGCCATCATTTTCTACAATATATTTTTGTTTTCAACCTACAACTTTAATGTTGAATATACTCATATTGACTCATGCTTAGATAGTGGTGGTAGGTGGAATTATGAGAAAAATAGTTGTGAAGTTAAACCATTGCTTTGACAATTAATCAAATAGGGTAAATATGAAATTAAGGTATTCTAAAAACACTAGGAATTTATTCCTATACGTGGGAATGATTGCATTGCTTTCAATTTTGAGCTGGTTCGTAGTTAGCGCCGGTGGCGAGATGAACAACTTTGTCACAGTGCTGTTCGTATGGGCAAATACTTCATTGGTACTTATGTTTTTTCCTGTTAAGGCAGTATTTTCAGAGATAGTTGCTAATAAAATCGATACGGGGAAAGGACACATGGTTCTTGGAGTAGTGGGATTCATGGTCCCATTCGTTTTATCTCTTTTTTCCATTGGCTGGGCTGCAATAATTAGCCTGTTCTTAGTTGCGTGGATAGTATTAAACCTGATCGACATAGTTCTTCCTCCGGTAGATGCTACTTGCGTAGTAGAAGATTATTGGGAAGAGTGCAAAAGCACCGGTCGTGGCGGTTTTTTATATACGCTATTTGTTAAAACAAATAAAAAAACATACAAGCCAAACCTAATTAAATCCATGGCAGAAAAAATTACACAAATAAAAAAAGGTAGTACTATTAAAATTAGCACAACGAGACTATTTGATAGAATCATTGACGTTGAAGTTCCAAATAACGCGATTAGAAAACACCATTATCAAATCCGAACAATAAACAAGGCTATGTTTGGAGATTTTTTACAATGGACTGGTAGAGAAAGATTGTCCTAAGAATTCGGTGATGGATAATTACAGCATTATCACCATGATCGACTATGAAGAAAAGTCTTTTAACCCTGTTCCTATCACCATAAATGAAAGCAAGCGCAACTATATTATTGTATACGTTCCTCTAGGTGACGCAGACATTGAGTGTATGGAGACTTATGAGTTCCCCCAAAATTTCTGAGGTATCTTATTAACAATGAAGCGAGCAATTTTATCGTAACGAAGCAGTAACCAAGTTCCAAGAGTGAGTTCAATTATGTATACAAACAAATAGAAAATTGATTCGGGTTGTAGAACAACAACAATTGGTTTTAACAATGCGATAATCAAGCTGATACTTGAAAAAATAATTGCATTTATCCCTTGATAAGCTACTGCAATTTGCACGATTGTTTCTTTTGAAGTTGTCGACTTGTTTTTCTTTTGAATAAATTTTCCCGCAATCCAGTCAGCCTTTGTTAGAAATAGATATCCAGAAATTCCGTAAAAAATGAGCTTCATTATCACTATCCCTCCACCAAAAAACGAGTAGAGCGTAAGGAGTCCAAAAGCACCCGAAGTTGGAGATGTGATAGTAAGAATTAATAAAAAAATATTTCTTACGGTCTCAAGCAGCAACAGAAGACCAAAGAAGCGTAGCCCTACTGAAAATATGTCTTTGTTGTTCATGTGCCCAAATTATACCCCTATCTATAAAATAACTGCTTAAGAGATCAGTGTCCTCATTTCCATTCAACGCAGAATCTGGTACTTAGTTGAGTTTTGTCGTACCATAGAGACATGTACGATACGCTGTCCATCGGATCAGGTCTTATTGATATTTTCATCAGTTCAGATCAGTTTGAGCTTAAGCCAGAAGGCGATCGCCTGATGTTGTGCCAGTACTATGGTGACAAGATAGAGGTTGACTCATTTTCGGTTCTTACTGGTGGCGGTGCGGGTAATACCTCAGTAGGTTTTTCCCGGGCAGGATTTAATGCTGCTGTGGTGACTGAGACAGGAAGAGACACTTTAAGTCAGGTTCTTTTAAGCGATTTTCATAAAGAGTACGTTTCGACAAATTTTGTAGTTCAAGAAAAAAAAGAACAAACGGGAGGTTCCGTAATCTTGGTCGGGACTGATGGAGGACGTTCTGTTTTAGTTCATCGCGGAGCAGCTTCGCTACTTGATTCAGAAGATATCCCCATCGACACAGTTGCGCGAACAAAATGGGTGCATCTTAGTAGCATTTCTGGGAGGTTAGAAACGCTTAGAACCATTGGGAGCGCTCGTCGTGAGGTAAAAAACTTATCTTGGAACCCAGGTTCTGGAGAAATCCAGTTGCTCACCGAAAGACAAATTTCCCCTGCAGAGCTTGGTTGTGATATTTTTATTGTTAATAAAGAAGAGTGGGATTCTCTTGGTGAAATTCAGGGGACAATTCAGGCGGAGGTTTCAACAATAATTGTTACCAATGGTCCACATGGCGGCCACATTCGCCCCGATGGTCAAGATTGGCAAAATTTTTCAATAGCCCCAGTCAACACAGTGGACGAGACTGGCGCAGGTGACGCTTTTGCAGTTGGTTATGTTTCCGCAAAGCTTTATGGCCACTCTTCAGATCAGGCTATAAATTGGGCAATCAGTAATTCAAGTTCGGTAGTATCTTACTTCGGAGCAAAGCCTGGCTTACTCAAAAAACATCAGTATAGTAATTTATAGATTTCTGGCATAATGACACACATGAAACTTCGCCTGCTCATCTTTTTGAGTTTCTTTATCTTTGCCGTTTCCGTTGCTCACGCAGCTACTCTTGAGTTAAATAGTGTGGGTGGGGTGCCAATAACGAATCAAACTTTTAGCTACTGGACTCATAGTGGCACAAATCCCTCCTTTGTTGGAATAGCTTCTCCCTCAGCCACAATTCAACTAACACTGGGAACTACCTCTGCTTCCGCAACCGCAGGACTAGATGGAGCCTGGAGATACGATCCAACAACGCTGACAGCCGGTGAGCATGCCATCACCATTTCATCAGCAGCTGAGAGCATGAACTTTACTTTACTTATTTCCACTGAATCAGCCACAAAGGGTGGCGTCACCGCTACTCCAAGCGCAGCGCCGAAAACTTTGCCCCAATCTGGTGGTTTGTCTTCAACCCTCCTGCTTTTGTTTACTGGATTCGGTAGTCTTATGGCTGGGAGTCTCTGGTATGCAGGAGTCTATAGACCTTTGATCGAAGAAAATTAACTACAAAATGCAGGATTATCAACATTTACTTGAAAAAGAAATCCAAGAGCTTCGTGACGAAGTGGCTGCCGCTACTTTACCAGAAGAACTAAGACTTAAAGTCCAAAAAGATATCATTGCTTTAGAGCGCTCTGTAGCGCTGGGATCATATGATGAGAAGTATGAAAAAGTTTCTCGCTATATTAACTGGGTTCTAAAAGTTCCTTGGGAAAAGGAAACAGAAGATCAGCTTTCGATAGAAAAAGCGCAGCAGGTTTTTAATAAACATCACTTCGGGATGCAGGAAGTTAAGGACCGATTTTTAGAGTACATTTCAGTTTTACAACTTCGAAAGAGCCAAGAAGCAGAGGGTGGTTTTAAGGCACCAATTTTGCTCTTAGTTGGTTTGGTAGGTACTGGAAAAACTACTTTTGGAACATCTCTTGCCGAGGCTTTGGGAAGAAGATTGGTTCGTGTGCCTTTTGGAGGCATGGGCTCAGCAAAAGAACTTCGGGGAAACTCGCGCCTGCTTCTTGAGTCTGAGCCGGGACGAATAATTAAGGGCATTGCTGAGGCTGGTGTTCGCAACCCAGTCATTCTTTTAGATGAAATTGATCGTGTAGCAGAGGAGGCGAATAAGGACATCATGGGTGTCTTGGTCGAGCTTCTCGATCCTGCCCAGAATCACGCATTTACAGATTCATTCATTGATTATCCTGTTGATCTATCTCACGCTATTTTCTTAGCAACAGCCAACAATACCACCGCCATCGCCACCGCCGTTCTTGATCGTATGGAAAAAATTTCCATGCCTTCGTACACTGATCAAGAGAAAATTATGATTGCCCAGAAATATATTTTGCCACAGCTTTTAGATGCCGCGGGCTTAAGACCGGAGCAATTTGTCTTAGAGGAAAGTGTCTGGCCGGTTATTACCCGTCCACTTGGATATGATGCTGGAATTCGTACGCTGAAAAGAACGCTTGAGGGCGCTGTTCGAAAAGCAGCAAGAATAATTGTTGAAAAGGGGTATCCAAAAATCGTCATCACTCCAGAGAATCAGAAAATTTTCCTGCCCAGGTATTAGAAAGAGAAATCATTATGGATAATGCCGCAGCCCTAAGAGCCGTGACAGCAGAGCTTGAAGATCTTGCTGGAGAGCTGCCGCTAACAGAAGCAGCTAGAGACATTGTTCCGGGAGAGGGTTCGCCAATCGCTGAAATACTTTTTATTGGTGAAGCACCTGGATACCACGAGTCGATAGAGCGGCGTCCGTTTGTTGGTCGCTCTGGAAAACTTCTTCGTCAGGTTATCTCCGAGATTGATTTAGAAAAAGGGCAATACTACATTTCTAATATTGTTAAAGCCAGGCCACCAGAAAATCGTGATCCGGAGCCAGAAGAAATTCTTGCTTATCGGCCATTTTTAAATAAAGAGATTGAGATTTTGGCGCCGAAATTGGTTGTTACTTTGGGAAGATTTTCCATGGCAAAGTTCCTATTAGATGTAAAAATATCGCAAGTTCATGGGCGTTTACATCAAGTAGATTGGCTGGGCAAAAGACTTTTTGTTCTTCCCATGTATCATCCAGCCGCAGCGCTAAGGTCTACCAAAATGAAAGAAGCTTTTATAAAAGATATGCAAAAAATTCCTAAAGTGCTTTCGTGGATTAAAGAACAAGAGAATGTGGAGACATTGGCGGAGTCAGTTAAGTCGTTGCTTTTTTAGTTATTGCAATCATTCCTCAATACCTCAAGAAATGGTATGATTACCAGATAGATATAGATAGCCATATTAAAAATGATTATATTTTTATCACTCATTCCGTTGTTGGCCATCATCAGTGGCTTATTCCTTTATAGACACGATGGAAAAAGAGAAATTCTTCGATTTGATGTTGTTCAGTTTGTTTATGGATTTATCATCGCGCCAATTATGTTTATTTGGATAAAGAGCTTTTTCTTTTTTGTAATTGTTAGAGAAGCTCAGCCAATTATTTCTCAAACTGATGCATTTCTTGCAGATACAGTTTTGAGTACTTTGCTTCTAATTATCTATGCGTTTATTGTCATACATACTCTGACTACTTCTTTTAATCGTAAGGTTGTCAAAGATCCATTGCATGACTTATTTGAGCATGCAGAATACTTTCATATGTGGATTTCTCATCTTCCTATTTTTGTAGGATATCTTTCCTTATTTGCTTTATTTGCAATTGGCAACATCTTTTTTCCGCTAGACATAATAATTAGCCAATGGCAATTGTACGGTTTATCGCTATTGGCGCTATTTTTGGGAACTACGCAGTTCATGGCAGTATGGATAACGAATTTAGAAATGAGAAACTTTTTGAGAGTGATGAAATTGGTTTTTGCTCTATTTTTTATCTTGCATGCAGGGGCTTACTTTGTTTTTGTTCCAAAGTTTTCTGGGCAGATGGTTGTATTTTGGGTATCGTTTGGAGCGATTACTACATCTGTTCTGTATGCGCTTTTTGCCGTAAGATTTGAGGTAGTCAGGAATTTCTTTAATAAATTTAAACACGAGCGCGATTTTTCCAAAATCAGCGATGAATAAATAGAAAGTTTTTATGCCAGATTTACAATTTTTAGCCCTTGGAGGCATGGGTAAGGTTACCCAAAATATGTACCTTTATGAGTATGGTGAGGAAATGCTGCTTGTTGACTGCGGTATTGGTTTCCCAGATCTTCATATGCCTGGAGTTGATATTCTCATTCCGGATATTTCTTATGTCTTGAAAAAACTTGATCAGGGTAAACGAATTATTGGCATGATTCTGACCCATGGTCACGATGATCACATTGCTGCCACAGGATACCTGTTAGAACACCTCCCGGCCTTTCCAATTTTTGCTTCACCTTTGACCGCGGTTTTTGCTGCTGATCGCATGCAAGATGGAGCGGTGAAGCGCCCAGTGACTACGGTTGACGACTCAGATCCCTTCACGCTGGGTTCTTTTACTATTCGCATGATTCCAGTCACTCACTCAATTCCTGATACTCGCCATCTTGCGATCACTACACCGGAGGGAACTATTTATCACGGCAGTGATTTTAAGTTAGACAGTGCTCCAGTCGATGGAGTAAAAACTGACATGGATCTCATTAGGAAGATCGGTGAAGAGGGCGTTCTTTGTATGCTTATTGACTGCTTGCGTATTGAAAAAACAGAGCGCACAGAATCAGAGAGCACGGTCGGGCCAACTATTTTAGAGACAATGACAAACACCAAGGGTCGTTACGTTATGACTCTGATGAGTTCACATATTCATCGCATTCAGCAGGTGGTAGATGCAGCTGAGAAGTTTAATCGAAAAATAGCTTTTATTGGACGATCGGTGGAGCGCAACGTCAAAGATGCTTTGCAGCTGAAAAAACTTCGCATTCCATCTTCCTTACTTATCGATAAAAACGACATCGACAGATATCACCCCCATGAGCTTTGTATTATCGTGGCTGGTAGTCAGGGACAAGAAGGTTCTTCGATGATGAGAGCCATTTACGGCGAACATCGTATGCTTCAGATTACGGGTCAGGATACGGTGGTATTTTCAGCCGATGCCATTCCTGGAAATGAGCTGAACTACTTTGGCGCAATTGACGAATTATCACGCCATCAGGTCCATGTACTTTACCCAGATATTTTGCCAGGACTTCATAAGTCAGGTCATGCCAGTATGCCAGAGCAGCGAGAGCTCGTAGAGGCGGTTAGACCAAAATACATTATGCCAATTGGTGGGGCTGATCGACATCGATTCCTCTTTAAAACTCGCGTGGCGGAGCCACTTCACTACAAGAAAGACCAGGTTTTATTACCAGAGTCTGGCGAAGTTCTCCAGATTTCAGAACATGGGACTAGAGTTGTGGAACAAGTTCTTCTAAGACCTCCGGTCATCGATGGTCTTGGAGTTGGCGACGTTGGGCCAGTTGTACTCTCCGATCGCCTTGCTTTGGGTGAGGCAGGGATTGTTGTAGTCACTTTGGTTAGAGACAGAAAAAATGGTTTTGACTTGAGAAAAACGTCGGTTGTTTCTAAGGGCTTCATTTTCATGAAAGACGCTCACGAAGTTGTCGAGTTCATTAAGCAATCAGTGGGCGAGATCGTTACCAAAGAAGGCAGAAAGAAAGATGATGATCTTAAGCGCATGATAGAGCGCAGACTAAGTCGAAAATTGTATAAAATAATCAAGAGAGAGCCTCTAATTGTGTCGGTGATTCTTGATATTTAGTGGAGATCTACTTGCACTAGTGACCAAAATCTGATATATCCTATAATAATATATGGCAAAGAAACGCAAGCGATCAAAGAAAAAAAAGAATAGTTCTCTACTCAAGCAGGACACGCTGCATTCATTGGCAGCCATTACACTTATTTTGTGTGGCCTATTAGTCATAGTCTCTCTCTCTGGCCAGGGTCGTTTGTTATCAAGCATTTACTCAGTTGGTTCCAGCTATCTTGGTCTTGGTCTGTTATTCGTCCCTTTCCTATTTTTCTCTGCAGGACTCGTTATGTTTCGTGGCAAATGGGCTTGGTCTAGACCACATACTTTCTTAGGAGCCGTCTTAGTTTTTATTGGCTTTCTTGGAGCTGTCCAAGCCGGGAGTCTTGGCGAAACTACGTTTATTAATATCGCCGCTCTTTTGACCCCTGTCGGAAGTTATTTTGTTTTTAGTTCTGTTCTTGTCGCAGGCATTCTTGTTTTGTTTCAAACTTCTTTTAATGAAGTAGCAGAACATTTAGAAGCAGTTAGAGCCAAGCGACAGGCAGCAGAAATTGCTGTTGATGATAACAAGCCTGAGAAGAAATCGAAATTTTCACTTCCTAAGCTTTCATTACCAATTCCTGGAAAATTAGATAAACCATTCAGAATTAATGAAGGCAAAGCATTAGCTCCAGATGAAAATGATATGTCAGCGACCGCAGTCGCTGCCAAGAAGGAAGCGGAATCGCATCAGCCAAAATCGAGATTGACTGGTTCTTTAGCGCCTTCAACCTCGAAGTTAGTTTGGGAGTACCCACCACTTTCGCTCTTAAATGATTCGGAAGGCGGTGAGGCTGACCGCGGCGATGTTCGCAAAAACGCCAGCACAATTGAATCAACTTTAGACTCATTTGGAATCAAGGCCAAAGTTGCTGAGGTTAATTATGGTCCATCTGTCACCCAGTATGCCTTGGAAATTTCTCGTGGAACCAAACTTTCAAAGATAACTTCGCTCTCAACTGATCTCGCTTTAGCCCTAGCAGCGCCAACAGGACAAATTCGTATCGAGGCACCAATTGCTGGACGATCGCTTGTTGGTGTAGAAGTGCCTAACTACTCGGCCCAGTACGTGACTCTTCGCAAGATGCTGGCCTCAAAACAAATGAAAGAGTACCCCTCTAAATTAGCCACCTCACTTGGTATTAATGTTGCCGGTGAGCCCATCATTATGGATATCGCCAAGATGCCTCACGTTTTGATCGCGGGTTCTACGGGATCGGGTAAATCTGTAGCCATTAATTCCTTTATGTGTTCAATGCTTTTTAGAGCCAGTCCAGAAGAAGTCAAGTTTATTCTTGTTGATCCGAAACGAGTCGAGCTTACTGGCTATAACGATATTCCCCATCTGTTAGTTCCAGTCATCGTGGAACCCAAGAAGGTGGTTTCAGCTCTGAAGTGGGCAGTCCATGAAATGGAAAATAGATACAAGCAGTTAGCAGAAGTTGGTGTTAAGAACATTGCTGGTTATAACGAGCTGGCTGGTCATGCGGCTATGCCGAGTATCGTTATCGTTATTGATGAGCTCGCTGACATTATGCTTTTTGCCCCAGCAGAGGTGGAAGAGAGCATTACTCGCATTGCCCAGATGGCTCGTGCCGTCGGTATTCACCTGGTATTAGCTACTCAGAGACCTTCCGTTGACGTTATCACTGGCTTAATTAAAGCTAACGTGCCTGCAAGAATTGCCTTCAACGTTTCATCGATGGTTGATTCTCGCGTCGTTCTTGACACACCAGGAGCCGAAAAGCTACTTGGTCGCGGAGATATGTTGTTCATTCCTCCCGATCAGTCAAAACCAACTCGTATTCAAGGTACTTTTGTTTCTGACCAGGAAGCTAAATCTTTAATCGACTTCATTAAGTCTCAAGGTCAAAAGCCACAGTACGAAGATGAGATCACCACCAAATACAAAGTCTCTGGCAAGGGAATGGGCGCATCTGGTTTGGGAAGTGTGGCCGAAGGTAGTGAAAGAGATGAGTTGTTCACAGAGTCTGCCCAGTTTGTGGCTAGCTCTGGCAAAGGCTCATCGTCAATGATTCAGCGCAAATTCTCAGTTGGCTATAACAGAGCTGCCCGAATTCTTGATCAGCTCCACGAGGCCGGTATGGTCGGCCCACAAGAGGGTAGCAAGCCTCGTGAAGTCAACGTCACCATGATTATGGATTATCTTAGATCACTCGAATCGGCGGAAGAGTAACTCCTTCATGCTATACTTCTAATACCTAAGGAGGTCAAATGTTACGTAAAGTTTTCACCAAAAAAGTCTTTGTTATTTCGTTCGTCTTGGCTCTTTCTACAGCTCTGATTCAGTTTGTTTTCACCCATTTTTCGACCAGAATTTACAGAAACATGCCGATTTCCACCTCGTTAATGATGGAGAGTGCGGATTCAGATTATGGCGAGATGGGAATGATGTTGCGCGGAGAGAGTAGTGAGGCATTAGACACGAAGCTGTCTCCGTCTATTGGAATGATGCCAATTTACAATGAAGACAATGCTTTGGAAGTTGATAATCGTTTGTACTCAACTACTTCATTCAGTCAGCTGGTTGTTAAGGATGTCAGTGGCTATGTCGGAAGTCTTAGAGATTTCATTCTCGCCAATGATGGTCGAGTTCTCTCATCTAATGTGTCAGCAAGTTCTCGCTATTCATACGGCAATATTTCTGCCAGAGTACCTAGCGCCAACGTTGATAAAGTACTTGCGAAAGTTCGTGAGGGTGTAGTCTCAGTTGTTCGCGAAGAGACAAATATCCAAGATGAAACTGGGGTGTACGTTTCAGTAGCAGATCAAATTATTGCTCTGGAAGATCAAAAAATTACCTTGGAAATGCAGCTAGTCGAAGCCAAAGATGCGATTGAAAAACGTCGCTTAGAACTTCAGCTTGTTCGCGTTGAACAGCAGATCGCTCAGCTTAACAATCAACAGGACGCCACTGAAGAGCGCGTCACTTATGCCAGAATCGATGTCTCGGTTTCTAATAGCGCTCGCTACTATGATCCATCAGTTCGACCAACCCTTTGGGACATGATCCAGACTGCTTGGAATTCACTCGCGACCGTCGCTTATTACATCGGATACGTGATGGTATTCACCGCAATGTACTTGGTGATCTGGTTGCCAATTGTAGTTTTTATAAACTTTGTACGATTAGTTTTATCTAATAAGCGGGAAGAGTAATCTTCATTGCTTTCTTGAGTAAGTCTTGCGACCTGCTTAACGACACCGGTGGTTGGTGAAAATACTTTTATCTTTTCTCCAAAGGCTTCTTGAATTTGCCTTTCAACCAATGGAAAGTGCGTACATCCGAGAACTATTCCGTCCACTTTGTGATTTTTCAAATTATTATTTATTGAGTTGAGAACATTGTTTATTTGAACATTATCTTCAGCTTCTATCGCAATCACCAGATCTGTTGTTCCAACAACAAGAAAATTTTGTTTCTCTTTATACGGAGTTATTAATTCAGCCAAATATGAGCTTTCAGCAGTTCTTTTTGTGGCAAGAACAAGGATTGTGTTGCCAGGTTCTAACTCCTCGCTTGCAGCCTTGACTGGCGGAACAGTGCCGACGAAGGGAACGGCTGGGAATTGGCTCCTTAAGTAGGCTAGAGCCACAACACTTAGGGTATTGCAGGCCAAGACAATGATTTCGCAATTATGCTTATCGATTAATTCCTCCACATGTTGAGTTGCCGCTTTTTGAAGATCCTGTGAAGATTTTTCTGAGTATGGGAAATTCGCAGAGTCTGCCAGATATACATACTGGTTTTGGGGGAGTTTGTTTTCAAGCGCTCGCAGGATTGATAATCCTCCGATGCCAGAATCAATTAAGCCTATGTTCATAGCAGCATATTGTACTATCACGTGCTACACTTAATGTGTGCTGAAAAAGAATGTAGTGCTGACATTCATACTTTCCTTTGGATTGTTTTATTTACCTATAAAAGTAGACGCTCTTGAAATTGTTGTTGATAACGGTATGGTTACCTTTTATCAAGACAATGTTCTTGGAGATGATGACGACTCAAGAGATGAAGAAGACTCCGCTGATGAGGTTGACGAAGTGAAGGATGAACGAGAAAAAATGACATCTCGTCAGAGACAGCTAATAAGGGTTAAGTCGTCTGGAGAGAAGACAGAAGTTGAACTCAGGCCAACTCCAAGCAGAAAAAGCACTAACCCAATTCCAGAAGTTAAAGAAAAGCTCGAGCGAATAGAGCAAATGGAGTCCAAAAGAGTATCTTTGGAATTCGAAACTCGAGAGCGAGTTGGTGAAATGGAGACCACTTCGGATTCTGACCGCGCCATGCTTAGGGCAAGAAAAGAGAACTCGGAGCAAGAACTCGAGCTAGAATCTCGAGAAGTTAAAGCAAGGATAAAACAAGGGGCCGAGTTTGAACTTAATTCGCAAACCAATGAAGTGACTTTGATAACGCCCTCAGGGCAAACACACGTTCTAAATCATCTTCCAGATCAGGCGATAGCTCGCATGCAGGAAGCAGGGCTGTTTTCAGATGTTGATTCAGATAGTGATCTTGTCTCAATTACAGTCAATGACGACTCGGAAGTGATTGAGTATAGACAAAAAGTAAAGAAAACAAAGAAGTTTTTAGGATTGTTTGACCGTCAGGTAGAGTCAGAAGTAATTCTTAATGATTCCACCAGCGAGGTTTACGAAGAGCCAGCCTCCACTGGATTTCAGTTATTTCTAGATCAATTATCATTCTAATTCAGAGTTGATAAAGTTATGGACCGGTAGCCAGTCATTGGCGCCAGTTTTTGGCTGAAGAATGAATTGACCATTGGCGCTTTTAGCATTATTAAACACATTGTCAGTATTAAGAGTTATCATTTTGACTTCAAAATCTTTAGCGCTAATCAGCAGTGGAGTTAGTTTAGCTACGGCATTCGCGTCGAGATTTGTAGTGATGGTTCTTAGCATTGATTCGAAAAATTTAACAGAATTGTCCAAGGCCTTAAGATCGAACAACTTATCTCTTATGGCTAGCAGCAATTCATGCTGCCTTTTACTTCTAGAAAAATCACCGCCTGCGGAACCATGACGAGAGCGAACGAATTCCAGCGCGTCGCCGCCTTCCATATGAACAAGGCCAGGCTCAAAATAAACATGCTTGTAGCGACAAGGAAATTGCTTTTCCAGCTCAAAGCCAGAAAGAGTGTTGCTCAGCTCAGTTACTTCTTCGGGAGTGTGGTCACAGAACTCCTGCTCAAGTCCTCGTACAGGATACCAAGGGTCATCGAGTGTTTCAGAAACTTGGACTTCAATGCCATCGAGTTCTTCACCAATAGCTCTCTGGAAGCCAACAAAATCCACGCCGATGTAGTAATCAATGGGAACGCCGGTTACTAGACCAGTCATGTCCGTGATGGTTTTGACACCGTTATCTTGAGAATAAGCCTGATTTATTTTCGCCGCATGTCCGCTTGGCAAAGTCACCCACAAGTCTCTAGGAATAGAGATTAATGCAATCTGTTTTTTTTCAAAATCAATATTCACAACCTGGATAGCGTCAGTCAAAAAACCACCACTATGTCCAGCGCCACCATAGCCAAGTAAAACAATTCCTAGTGTTTTAACGCTTCCATCATTTTCAACAAATGCTTGGGCCTCAGGAACGCTTCCGGTAAATTCAGAGACATCGTTACTTGGTGTCTCTCCAGAGTTTGTATTCCTGCCGAACGCAATAGTAGTCCCGATGCTAACAGCAAGCACAAATGGTAGGATGAAAATCAGAATTTGACGCTTTGTTAAATTATGAAGTTTTAAAAGCATGAGTTTATTCTACTTGAAATAATTATTCTGTGTTCTGCGTACTAAAGACAAGAGCTAGCTTATGAATTCACTCAAATCATTAACAGATGAAGAGTTGGTAGCAGTTGTGGTTGATGAGGACCAATCTGCTTATGCGATTCTTGTTCATCGCTACGAAAAGGCTTTGACTAGATATGTATGCAGCATGTTAGGTGATCCAGCAGACGCAGCAGACGCCGTGCAAGAGACATTTATCAAGGCCTTTATTAACCTCAGGGGTTTTGACCAGAAGAAAAAACTATCTAGTTGGCTCTATCGCATTGCCCATAATGAAGCAATTGATCACATTAGGAAAAATAAAAAGACTACAAATATGGATGAAGATGTTCTCGCTTTAGTCGCAGATGAGAGTGAAAGCAATTTGAGTATTCTAGAAAGAAAAGAGCTAGCAGGAAAAGTTAGAGAGCATATTTCAGAGCTGCCCCTGAAGTTTAGGGGAGTGATAGCTTTGTACTTTTTAGAGGAAAAGTCATACGAAGAAATTAGTTATGTTTTACAGATGCCAATGGGAACGGTGGCCACCCAATTAAATAGAGGAAAAAAACTTTTAGCTGCAACACTGCGGCGGGAAGGGGAGATTATTAATGCCAAATAAAAAGACTACAACCAAAAAAAGTGTGGCTGATTCTGTCATGGAGCAAATAGAAAAAAGACATGTAAAAATGAGGCCACGCTGGTATTTCATGGCGGGTTCATTTATGTTGGGAATTGGTTTTGTGAGTGCGATATTTATCAGCGTCGCTTTACTACTTCTCACCATCCATTACTTCTCTATTTTTGGAGAGGTCGAACATTTTAATCCCAATAGACCAAATTGGTGGCAGGTTTTACTCAGGACATTTCCGTGGGATTACCTTCTTTTAACAATCATAAGCACTGCTGCTGGATTCAAGTTGCTAAAGAAATACGACGCAACTTATAAATTTGATTGGAAAATATTAGCGTCGGCTTTAGTTATAAGTACGCTTGTTGTGACCTTGCTAGTAAATGCAACAGGGCTGCCAAGAAAGATTCTTAATCGCACGCCAATGCATCCAAGGATGGAAGAGAGAATGTTTGAGCAGCGAAGACGTTTCTCTCTCGAAGGAGAAGATTCGGTTGAAAGAAAACTTCCTCCTCGTCCGTATTATGGACAGCCACGCACAACAGAAAATTAGTATAAAAAGCGTGGTAAAAGAAAGTAAATATGCACAAAACATCTTTTGCATTAGGTCTAGCAGCAGCAGCTGTGATTGGAGGAGCATTTGTCTTCACGTCTAAGGGAATTCAAGCCCAAGATGTGACTTCAGATTTAGCTCCATGTTCCGGCGGCCGCGGTGGCTATGAGAAGCGTGAAGAGATGAAAACAGTTATGGAGAATGGTGATTTCGCAGCTTGGAAAGAGCTGGCTGCCGATCGACCAGTAGCTGCAAACATTGACACCGAAGAGAAGTTTCAAAAGCTTCAGCAAGCTCATCAATACCGCATGGATGGTAACGAAGAAGCAGCCGAAGCAATTCGTGACGAGCTTGGTTTGCCAGAGCACGGTCCAAGAGGTGGTGGTCCACGAGATGGCAGTGGCATGGGTCGAAATAGATAAAAAAATCTAAGTAGGACAGAACTTAAGGGGCAGTCTTACCGGCTGCCTCTTTTGTTTTCAGTTGTGTAGAATGCGAGCAATACATGTGGTTGCTTTTGATCATTCTCATTTTAATTATTCCTCCAAAGGCCAGGGCTCTAGAGTCTGATTGGAGGATTCAATGTACTTCAGATAATCGTTGTAAAAATATTGGGCAAGTAAGCGCTATTTTTTCTGAACCAAATATCGTTCCCGGACAGGCTTTCACAAGGACTCTGACCATCGATAATAAGCAAAAACTTCATACATGCCAGCTTTATTTACGTCTGCAAAACTCATCAAGTGTTTCTGATCTAGGCTTGGATCCAGCTTTATTAGTTACGGCAGTCACTAATGGTTCAACATTTATATCAAATATTCCTTTAGCTACTTTAGAGACGGAGGCGATGCCAAGATATGTTGGAAGTTTAAACCCGCTTACAGAAAAAGACTACGACATTACTATCTTATTTGATCCTAAGGCTGGCAATGAATATCAGGGAAAGTCCTCGGTCTTTGACATCTCCGCAACCGTTAGTTGTGTCACCGATGATGAGCTGCCAGTTGCTTTTGAAGAACACGTTGACTTGCCAATTTATACCCCTCAGGAAGAGTTTGTTTTGGATCAGGGTTGTGTCGCCAAGGCGCCGACAAAAACTCCAGAATTAAAACTTGATAATTTCTCGGAACAAAGAGGAACTGTGACCTTTACTTGGAAAAATATTGCTAATGCAGACGAATATGTCTTAGAGTTTGGTACAGAGTCTGGATCTAGCGTATTTAAGCATCGAGGAATTCAGAAATCACCCTACGCAGTTTCCGGATTAGTCTTTCCCGGAGAATACTATTTTCGAGTCACACCATTCAATGACTGTGCTAAAGGCCCTGAGTCCAATGAAGTAATCGTGCGCTCTATTGAGGGATCAGTGGCCCCTGAGACATTGGAACAAGAACAAAATAGGTCGAAGATTTTGGGGGCTCAGGAAAAAATTGTTGAAGATGACCAGGTGTCAGAATTTAGAATAGAAAAGAAGCCGGGATGGGGAATCACGGTAGCGGGGCTTATCTTATTTTTGGTATTCTTCCTCTTTCGCCTTTGGCACAAATTTCGTCGAAAAAATCAATAAAACATACTTGTTATGTAATTTCTCTTACAGATATGACTAAAATCATGGTTTAGTATAGTCGAACCACATTCTCATAGTAATAAAAAAAGCCTGATACAAAGTCCTATATAAAGTATCTCATATTTATTGTTATAGTTTGAATTAGTTGACAACCAGATGTGCTTATGACTATTCTTATTAGCAAGCACATTGCGTAGCTCGTTATTAACAAGCCGCAGTATATCGATATCAATCTTTGTAGTACTAGCGTACGCATTGAATAAATAGCCGATACACAGCAGATAATAACGTAATACATATTAAATATATTTTTGTTGTAGGAATGTGCTGATATATACACGAATCGTGTAGCCTAATAACAAAAATATATACGAAAGGAGGGTTTCCCTCATGAATAAAAAAGTATTGATGGGTCTTGGTGCCCTGATAGTTGTTGGTGCTGGAACAGCTGCTTCGTTCGCATTGTTCTCAGATGTAGAAACAAGTGGTTCTAACACATTCGCCGCTGGTACGCTCGATATGAGCGTTGGTGGGGCTAATGGAACCGCTTTCGAGAGTTTCAATATTGAAAACATCGGTGGCACAGGTGGCTATTCTGGTGGAAAAACATGGACAATCACTAACAGTGGTTCAGTTCCAGGTAATTTAACCTTCCAGATGAACGACCTTGTTAACAATGACAATGGTTGTAATGAGCCGGAGGCACTTGTTGACACATCATGTGGTAACCCTGGACCAGGAGATGGTGAGCTTGGCGCAGCGATAAGTACAACAGTACTAGTCAACGGCAATACAACGCCAGTGGTAAGTTCTAACTTGGCTTCGGAGCCAGCTTACAAAACTCAATGGGATGCCAACGCAGGTACAGTTACGATTCCAGCCGGTGGAACTGCTACTGTGACAATGAACTGGTCAACAGACCCAACTAGCTACGGAAATGAAATCCAAAGTGATGGGGTATCGTTCCAACTTCAGTACGACCTGACACAGGTAGTACCAACAAACTAGTAACGTAGTTGGTTAACAACACGAAATTGAACAATCAAGGGGGAGTGGACAGACCACTCCCCTTGGTTGGTTAAATGACATATATGAAAACATTCTCTGTCATCAAAGATATTTTTGACTTCCTACTTTGGATGGTTATTTTTGTATTTGTTGGCTTGGTCGCAGTGAACTGGATTTCTCAAAGACCAAATTCTCCGCTGCCTTTTCTGTCATTTGTTATCCAATCAGGCTCAATGGAACCAACGATTATGACCGGAGACATGATTGTTGATAGAACTGACAGGGCGTTTGGCGTCGATACCATAATTACTTTTAAAGATCCACAGGGCCACACCATTACTCATAGAATTATTAAGATAGATAAGAGTGAAAATGGCTCGCTTGGGTTTATCACCAAGGGCGACAACAATGAAGATCCTGATGGCTATGTTACGCCTCCAAGTAAGGTGCTTGGCACCTGGTGGTTTACCATTCCTAAACTCGGATACATTTTAGTTTATTCTCGCTCTTTTTTTGGCATTACAGTCATTGTCAGTCTTTTTGCAGGCTGGATAGTTAGTGAACAGGTGTGGAATTATCTTCGTAAAAAACAAAAGGCACGAGAAGAGGCCAGCGGTGAGTAATGTCTTGTGTGGTATCAGAAAATTAAAACCGTTGCACGATTGACGCTAATAGTCTCAGTCGTATTACTATTCGCACAGGCGACAGATGCGGATCTGCTTGATCGTGAGCAAATTGGACCCAATATAGTCCGCGCCTCAACTTTAGACTTTGCCAATCTTGACACAGCTAATGAAACTGGCAAATCGCTTTTATTCTCAATCCAAGGATTAGTTCCAACTGGTTTCCAAGTCGAGTCAGTTAGAATTAGAAATGAAGGGGAATTGGCTTTTCAGTATTCAATTTCAGCCGTGAAGACAGCTGGCGACGATGCATTTTGCTCTGCTCTAAAAATGAGAGTTTTTTCTAACTGGACGACAAAATATGACAGCAATTTACTTGCTTTAAGTTATGTGGCCGACATGGCGGAGGGCGATACGCAAGATCTTGTTTTCTCTCTTGGATTAGACGATTCGAGCGAATCTCTGATCGGTCAGAACTGTGCATTTAATTTGGTAATAAATACAATTCAAGAAACACAAAATGGCACTATGCGTTTTTATGATCAAGAGGTCCTGCAATCGCAGGTGACCGCAGGAGTCTGGACGATTGGAAGCTAAATTGCAGACTCATATGTATTAGTGATGTATAGTAGATGGACAAAATGCACAAAGAAAAAAAAGTCATTCAAAGTATCTTTATTATTTCCTTTACCTTGGCAATTGTTGGCTTTACTCTAACGCAAAGTTTATTCAGAGATAGCGAGACGTCTGATACAAGCACATTTGTTGTCGGTACTCTAGATATGGAAGTCCTTGGACCGGGAGGTAAGGCTGCTGAGACGATTGAGGTTCTCAACATTGGCTCTAGCGGCGTGGTTAGCGGTGGCAAGACCTGGGTTATTAAAAATGTTGGGACTCTCCCGGGAGAACTAACAATGGGCATTGAAAGTCTCTCAAATAATGAAAATGGTTGTAATGAGCCAGAATCACTTGTCGATTCTAGTTGCGAGAATCCAGGAGCAGGTCAGGGAGAGCTTGGTGCAGTCGTGGCGACACAAGTATTCATTCAAGACGGCAACCATCCTGATCCAATTATTTCTAGTAATCTGTCGAACGCAGCGGCAAATCAGTACTCACTTCAGTGGCACGCCAATGCTGGCACAATAACTATTCCAGCGGGAGGAGTCCTTGAGGTTTCTCTGCAGTGGACGACAGAAGCCCAGAGTTTTGAGAACGAAATTCAGTCAGATAGTGTTATTTTCGACGTAATTTTTGATCTACAACAGGTGCTGATATAGGAGGGCGAACTCATATGTCAAGAAAACCACGCTCAATTGCTGGCTCGTTTTTAACTCTTATTTTTTGGATAGCGCTCACGGTCGGCGTGCTTTTAATTGTTTTCAGAATTCTAGTTTCTATGGGCATGAAACCTCCGGTGCGTTCATATGTAGTTCAGTCTGGCTCAATGGAGCCGAGCATCATGACGGGGGATGTGATTCTGATTCAAGATCAACCAAGCTACGGTATTAGCGATGTGGTCACCTTTCATGATGAAAGGAAGCGAGTGGTAACTCACCGCATTGTTGAGAAAACGGGAGAAGGTGCTCAGGCAGTTTTTTTGACCAAAGGAGACGCCAACCGTTCCATTGATATCGAGCAAATTCCCACTACTGCGATTATAGGCAAAGTTACTATGACTGTTCCAAAACTTGGTTTTGCTGTAAATTTTGCTAAAAGTACTTTGGGAGTTATTTTATTAGTTATCGTGCCGGCGACTATAATTATTTATGACGAGTTGAGTGTTATTTCTTCAAGTTACAGGCGTCGCTAACTTTGTAGAAAAGCGATTAGTTTGTTTCTGATAGATTTTTCAACTTCACTGTTTTCTTGAATTGGCGGTAAA
>CAZPFX010000004.1:21890-53365 GCA_964586055.1 uncultured Pseudomonadales bacterium
TAGTTTGTTTCTGATAGATTTTTCAACTTCACTGTTTTCTTGAATTGGCGGTAAAAGGTCTAGGATTGTTTCTGCGTCTTCTCTGCTAATCTCAAAGCGCGTTTCAACCTCACCATCAGGGGAGAATCTCGGCAATTTCTTGCTAAGATAAAAACATTCATTTGTAGTAAATTTAACAATTCCTCTTAGCATCCTCTTGTTATACTACCAACTTATGAAAAATTATATTCTCCAAATCAGTACTGTTATATTCGCCGGGGTGGTTTTCTCAGCTTGCATTAAGTCCCCAGCTGAGACAGAAGTTTTGGCTCCGGAAGTAATGCCTGAAGAGACCCCTGTGGTTATGGAATCAGAGTCACCAGAGATGACTGACTCAGCCGCCATGATTACTCTCGAAACCATCGCTATGCATGACACTCCAGAAGATTGTTGGTTTGCTGTTGAAGGCAAGGTTTATGATGTTTCTCCTTACATTGCCAGCGGCAAGCACCCAGGAGACGAAGCTATATTATTAGGTTGCGGTAAGGATGCTACAGAAATGTTTAACAGTCGTCCAGGAGATGGAACTTCACACTCTGAGAAAGCTCGCTCCTTTTTGCCAACTTTCCAAATTGGCGAGCTTTCCCAATAAATTGATCTAGATTGAGCATTTTTGCCATCTTGCTAGTTTCGGGTTTATTTCTGTAAAGTACAGTAATGTACCAAACAATACACGAATCAGTTGCGGTTGCTGGAGTTTATAAAAAGGCCGAATTTACTCCAAAAAAATTTCTTTGGCAGAAAAAAATATATCCGGTAGATGAACTTACTTTTGTCAGCGACCTCAGGGATGGCAAGACAAAAAAAAGAAGATTCTCTTTAGTTTCTGGTGGCAATAGTTATCACCTTTTATTTGATCGCGATAGAGAAACGTGGATGCTAGAGGAGGTCTGGTGTGATTGACTCTAATAAGACGTTTCTGCACATCGATATAAATTCATACTTTGCCACTATGCTGCAGCAAGAAACGCCAGCCCTTCGTGGCAAACCTCTAGCTATTGTTAAAGATGAGGGGCGTACCTGCATTATTGCTGCTTCTAAAGAGGCCAAAAAATTGGGAGTAAAGACTGGAAGTAGGATGAACGAGGCTTTGACTGTGGCACCAGAAATTATTGCTATTCCCGCCGATTTTGATTTATATTGGTCTGCAACCTGTAAGCTAAAAAAACTTTTTGAGTCATTGTCTCCTGATGTCTCAATGTTCTCCCTAGATGAGGCTTTTTTGGATTACACTCCACTTCGTCAAATGCATTCATCTCCACAAGAATTTGCCAAGTTAATACAGAGTGGAGTTAAAGACACCCTTGGGTCTTGGGTCACCTGCAGCATTGGCATTAGTCACAACCGATTTCTTGCCAAGATGACGGGTGAGGTTTCTGGGCCTGACTCTATCACCACCATTGATCTAGAAAACAAGGATTTGCTTCTTTCTCAGACGGATTTTAAAGACGTTTGTGGCATTGGACCGAGGTTAGCTCGTAGATTGAAGGGACATGGGGTAGTGGTGCCTTATCAGATAAATTTTATTCCTGACGGGGAGCTAAAAAGATCATTTGGTCCATTCTGGAGTGTCGAGCTGCGACGGATGGGCAGGGGAGAAGAACCACTTTTCTTATCTAGGTTAAAAGAAGCTCCCTCGCACATGAAGAGCGTTGGTCGCTCGATAACTGGTTGGCAGTTGTGCAACAGCGAGTCAGTGATTAAAAGAACTTTATATAATCTTGTCTCGGAAATCATTTATAAAGTCCGCAGTATGAATTTGGCTGGCAGGTTGGTTAGTATCAGTGTTAATGGTGGCGGCAGGAGTTGGAGTAATCACGTTACTCTAAAGCACCATATTTGCCACACTGGCGAGCTTTTCCAGTATGTTTATTATGATTTATACAAAAAATGGAGGCGTCCTTTTCCTGTTATAAAGCTAGCGGTTCGATTGGGGTTACTAGAATCACGGGCGGATTTGTCACAGTCACTTTTGCCGAAGTGGCAAAAGGAGGAGCGAGTATCAGTCGCCTGCGACAAGCTAGTTTCCAGCTATGGCTTGTTTGCTGTTACGTCAGGTTTGCTTGCCCGTGGGCCGATAATTAGGCCAGAAGTAACTGGTTTCTTGGGTGACAAACAGTACCAGTTCATGTAGAAAGACTATATATATGCCAGATAAATTTGCTGCCACATGGGTTTCTCATAGTTCTTTGGGAGACTTCTTGGCCTGTCCGCGCAGTTATTATCTAAAGAATATTTATCGAAACCCCAGCACTGGCCATAAGGTTCAACTAATGTCGCCATCCCTAGCTTTGGGGCAAGTAGTTCATCGAGTTCTAGAATCATTGTCGGTGATCCCAACAGAAAAAAGAATGGCGCAGCCCATCTTGGAGCAGTATGAGCAAGAATGGAAAAGCATTCGTGGCAAAGCCGGCGGCTTTCAAAGTGATTCTCAGGAAGCCATGTTTAAAGAGCGAGGGGCAGAGATGATCCGTCGGGTACTAAAGAATCCTGGTCCAATTAAACAAAAGGCCGTTAAAATCGCAGCTGATCTTCCCCAATACTGGCTTTCAGAAGAAGATGAGATTATCTTGTGTGGAAAAATAGATTGGCTGGAGTATTTTGCAGATGAGGACGCTGTATCTGTTCTAGACTTTAAGACGGGAAAAAATAAAGAGAAACCTGATTCACTGCAGCTACCGATTTATTTGCTTTTGGCAACAAATACGCAAAAACGACAGGTGATAGGAGCAAGCTACTGGTACTTGGCTATATCTGATTCACCAGAGAAACAAGAGCTGCCATCATTAGACGAAGCTTACGAGCGAGTGCTTGGAGAGGCTAAGAAATTGAAGTTAGCCAGACAGCTGGGACGCTTTGTTTGTCCCGAAGGCAAACGAGGCTGTCGCAACTGCACACCCTTCGAGCAAATACTTCAAGGCAAGGCTGAGTTCATAGGCGAAGGAGAGTATGGGCATGATACTTTTATCATTTTGAGGAATGAGGCTGATGAGAAGCAGAGCGAGATTCTGTAGCTAACAACTTGACAGAGCTCAAGAGAACCCGTACGCTAGAGGGAGCAAAAAATAAGGATTTTTCTATGCCTGCCAAATTGATTTTCAAACACGTTCTCGTGGCTTTAACTTTATTCTTCTTAGCAACGTTTTTTGCGCCAGCTGTTCTCGCAGCAGATCCCACAGTAACGCTTTCGCCAGCATCAAGCACTGTTTATCAAGGTCAAACATTTTCAGTAAATGTAGAGCTAGCTGCAGATAGTAATAATCATTCTGAGACAACTTTCACAGTCGCTTTTCCGGCAGCAGTCCTTCGACTTGACTCAATTTCTCAAGGCTCTTTGTATTTTAATCAGGTAGCTAATACAATTGATAACGTCGCTGGAACTGGAACAGCAACTTATAACTTCTTCGGCGGTTCACAAAGCACTTCTGGAACAGTGGCAACGCTGCAATTCACCGCTCTAGCTACTGGAACTGGATCACTAGCTTTTACTGGCACAAATCAAGTTCTAGATAGTGGCAGCATCGCTTTTACGAGTCCTACTTTCACTGGTTCTACATACACAGTTAGCGCTCCACTCACAGAGTCTATTTTGACACTTTCCTCCGACTACACGGACTGGTCACAGGGAGATAGTCAGACAGTCACAATTGCATTAGATACGCAAGGAAATGAAGTTGCTGGTGTCGACATTGATCTCACCTTTAATCCGGCTGTTCTTCAGATTACAAATACTAACTGGGCTGGGTTGTTTCCCAATCAGCAAGGTCTAACTTTTAACAACTCAGCTGGCACTTTGTCAGTCTCTGGAGTGGTGAACCAAGGTTCTCCATACAATGGTCAGGGCACAATATTGACAATTACATTTCAGGCACTCGCTATCGGGACATCAAATATTGATTTTGCTTGGACGAGTGGACTAACTACAGACACTAATATTGTTGATTATAATAATGCCAATATTGATATGCTTTCGAGCGATCCAGCCGCGCTTGCTATCACGGTTTCCTCAGGTGGAACTCTTGATTTCACCTTTGGTCTTCTTGATTTTCTCGGTGACATGACTACAAAGACTGGAACTTTGAAGGTCTCTGGTCCTAATGTCACCACGAATTGGTCTAGCCCAACTCAGTCTGGGGCTATTCCTAACTTACTTGGAACAATCACAGGCCATCCTTTAGGCACATTTGCTTATGGATCAGCTTACGATGTGATCATAACTGTTCCTGGTTATCTAAAAACAAAACAGAATGCTACGCTTAGCTCTGGTACTAATCCAACTATGGCCTTTGGTGACTTGAAACCTGGTGACTCTAATGGCGATGGTGTGAACAACTCTTTCGACCTTTCCTCAGTGTTTGGTCAATGGAACAGTAGTTTTAGTACCAATGCCGACTTCAACGGAGATGGTACGGTTAACACCTTTGATGTGGCGATCCTCTATCAATATTTCAACTTAGTCGATACAATCTAGCGCACAATGCGTCACACTATAGTAGCTTTAATTGCTTTCCTTAGCTTAGCAACGCTGAATCCCGTTTTTGCTGCTGACATGGAATTGGTGATGGAGTCAGAACCAGCCGCAAATGAAACTTTTTCGATAGACGTCAAGCTAGATACAGTTAGCGAAGACACGATCGGCACCGATCTTCTCATTAAATTTGTACCTTCTCAGCTAGAGTTTTCAGAAATCCAGCCAGGAGAGCTTTATGCGAATTATCATGAGGCCCGTCTAGATTTAAAGACAGGAACCATTCGTTATTCTGGAACTGTTGATAAGGATAACCCGTTTTCAGGCTCAGGCACATTTGCCACTTTAGTTTTCAAAAAACTCTACGACACCCAATCTGTGCTTCCTCCTGCAGAATCAGGGGATAAGCCGCTCGTAGGTCTGATTTGGGAAAGAGACGCTACTACTGATACGAATGTTGTCTCAGTGGGTGGCCAAGAAATTTTGTACACAGCTCCATCTGTTAGAGTAGGCGGAAATGTGCTTGGAGTCGCAGCAGTTGGTGAAGGTCCAGAAAGTGATTTTGGCTTGTTGCAGGAGACTGCTACCCAGATGCGCTCGAAATATTTGTTGATTGGGGCGATTGTGGCTGTTATCGTAATTCTTATATTACCGATAATTATCCGTAGAAGGTCGAAAGAAGACGAGGAAACGCAAGAATAAAGGAGAAGGTTATGAAGGGGTTTATAGAATTTATTCGTGAACAAGGTGTAGTGGGCTTGGCTGTTGGTTTCATTCTTGGAGGCGCAGTATCTAGGGTAGTCGCTTCGCTTGTGGCCGATATCATTAATCCAATCATAGGAGTCTTGCTCGGAGCAGCCGGCGATTTGTCTTTGGCCTATTTTGCTATAGGGCCAGTAAAACTTATGTGGGGTAGTTTTGTTTCAGTCTTAATTGACTTTTTAGTGATTGCCATGGTCGTTTATTTTGGCGTCAAAGGCCTTGGTCTTGATAAGCTAGACAAGAAGAAGTAATTTTCTAGGCGGTTTCGTAAATAATCTGACAGAGATCAGGATTTGGTTCGATCCAGGTCTTATTCTTTGGAAGTAGCTTATCGAATGAGGCTGGTCCCCAACTGCCTGCAACGTACTTCTCTGGCATGAACGTTGGTTTTTTAAGTAGCTGTAACAGTGGCTCTACAAACTTCCACGATTCCTCAATACCTGCCGCTTCTGGAAAAAACATTGGATCACTACTAATCGCATCGTAAAGAAGCTTTTCATAGGCTTCAACTAATCCTGAGCCTTGATTGGAGTTGTAACAGAACTGCATCGGCACTGTTTGCAAATCTAATTTAAGGCCAGGCTTTTTGACATTGAAGCGAAAAATAATTCCTTCATTTGGCTGGATTCGCAAAGTTAGGACGTTTGGTGGTTGGGTCCCTCCCAATTCGGAGAACATCTGATTTTTTGGTTCTTTAAAAACTATGGTGATCTCGCTGACGGCTTGGCGCATTCTCTTGCCATGGCGAAGATAGATTGGGACGCCGCGCCAACGCTCAGAATCGACTTCACACTCGATAGCGACCGCTGTTTCTGTGACGGACTGTCCAGAAATATTTGTCTCTTGTTTGTAGCCTGCTACGGGAGAGTCATTAACTGTACCCGACTCATATTGTCCGAAAAAAGCTTGAAGATGACCATTCTTTTCAGTGATGCGAAGGTTTGAGAGCAATTGTCTTCGCTTTGATCTCACTGCTTCCGCCGAGAGATGTTCTGGTTCTTCCATTAGGGTCGTGGCTAGCATCTGGAGAACGTGGTTTTGGAAATAATCTCTAGTAGCGCCAGTCTGGTCATAAAAGGCAGCCCTTTCGCCGATACCCATAGTTTCTGTGGCCGTGATCTGGATATTATCGATATGCTTGGCGTTCCACATTGTTTCGAATAAACCATTAGCAAAGCGAAATGCTAATAAGTTTTGGACAGTTTCTTTGGCGAGGAAATGATCAATGCGATAAATTTGGTCTTCTCTGAAAGCTTGCAGAAGCTCTGTGTTTAGCTTTCTTGAGCTCTCTAAGTCAATACCGAATGGTTTTTCTAAAAGTAGTTTTGTCCAACCACACGAGCTATCTTGTAACTTCTCGAGTCTAATGTTTTTCACCACCTCTGTGTAAAGACTAGGTAGAGTTGCCACATACCAGAGATGATTGCCACATGTTTTTCGGCTGGAGTGGAATTTCTTTATTTCCTTAAATCTCTGTCGATCAGAGACATCTCCCGAAATATAGAAAAGCGATTGGCTAAAAGTTTTCCAGTCCGGGCTGTTCTCGTTTATATCTAGAGTCACTCGCACAAATTCGCGGAAATCTTCTTGCGAAAAGGCTTTTCTAGCGATGCCGATTAAAGTGAAATTTGTATCAAGAATGTGTTTTTTGTAGAGCTCAAAAAAGGCCCTGAGTATTTTCTTTTTCGAGAGGTCGCCTGTTACCCCAATTAGGAAAACAGTTAGTGGCTGGGAGATTGGATGCATAATCAGCTGACTAGTTGTATCGCAAAATGACCGATGCAGCAAGAATCAGCTATAAGAGTGTATTGGGATGGAAGGCCGCCCAGGCGAACCAGAAGCTTTTCAGTGCTGGAATTTCCTCTCCCGACTCTGCTTTTCTGAAAGTAAGAATGCCGTTGTCATTGATAACATTGATTGCTGTATCTCCGACAACATCATTAAATTCTCCAGAGGGGGCGAGCTTGAGTTCGGGGTAAGCTTTTGCCATACCATTAACAACAATCCCGTATACCCAGGCCTTGGGATGAAGGCGATTGTCTAAAGATGTTACTTCAAAATAGGAATCAGATAACTTTTTTGTGTAGTCAATATCGAAGCCAGTGTCTAGAGAAAGAACCTTTGATTCAGGGAAATCTTCTCGTGCTTTCATCCAGGAAAGTGGCAGTAATTTTAGTTGAGCTAGTGTTTCACTTCTTTTTGCAGCCGGACCTGTGATTCCTTGACCAGTGAATTGTTGCCATAAACTACCTTCATAGCGATCATAGAGAATTAAATTAGAGTTAAAAAGCTTTCCTGAAACGCCAAAGGTGGTAGTGATTTCGTCCACTTTGCGCACGAAGGCAATAGCTGAGCCAGACGGTGGACCGAAGGTGACTGCGACGGGTTCAGAGGCGATTTCATCATTTACAACTTCGTGCCAGCTGATGATTTTTTCTGGATAGATTTTACTTTCACCATTCTGGGAAAGGACAAAAACTCGATCATTGTCACCGAGCCAGCCATTCGCTTCGTCAACCGACTCAAACTGTGGATGGTCAATAGATTTAATACAATCTTTTTCCTCACAGCCACTCCCGAGTTTTTCCAAGGGAACGAGCGCAGATTCGGAGCTTAGTTGTAATTGAACATCTCTGATAACTTCTGATGGTTTATCAGCTTCTCCAGTTTTTTCTTGTGGTTTTGCAAACGTTAATATAAGAGCCCCGATAATACTCAGAAAAATGATAAGAAATATGCCTTTTTTCATTGGATGACAGTTTAGCTTGTTTGCAGGTGTTCGGGCAACAGGAGAGCGGTTTTTTAGCGTGGTTTGATGATAAAATTCTTCTAGTCTATTGTTGTTAGGAGTAATTGTAAGAATATTAACAAATATGTTTTGTGAGAGTGACGAGCAAAGAAGAGATTATTTGGATAAAATGCTAGCAGATGCTGTTAAAAGGGCACGGGTTGCGCCTGCTGCAAGTTTAGCTGAAAGAATTGGTTTTAGGATAGCGCAAGAGTTTGAGGGCTCTAAAATTAAAATTAAATATCATGGAATAATGAGCTTAGCTGACGTAGCTGAAGCGACCGTAGGAATGACTAAGGTTGATTTGATGGGCAATAACGTAAATTGTGTTGATAACAGATATATCAATATTATATTCAAAGATGCTAGTTTCATAAATCATTGGTTTGTGGTTTTAAAATGACAGGTTGTAAATCAGTATAAATTCGAGTTTAAAATTGAGAGCCCCCGCTTTACAACTCGCCCCATCATTGAGATCATTGTTCACATGCGCTTGCCCTTCCGCTCTAAACGAGCTTCTATTTTAATCGGATTGTTTTTCATCTTCGTCCTTGGTTTCTCTACCGGCGCATTTACCGCCTTGAAGGGTTGGCTTCCAGAACTACCCTGGCAGAAAGAAGAGGTTCAACAATCACCACACGTGGCTTTTTTACTCGAGACTTTTGATCTCATAAAAACGGAGTACTGGCAGATGACTCTTGATGATCAATTAGCAAATTTGTTCCAGAAGTCAGCAGAAAAAGTACTTGGAGGAACTCTCGATCTTGAGACTAAGGATCGAGCAGGTTTAGAAAAAATGTTGACTCAAGTTCTTAGCGAGAAGACGGAGGAAGAGAGGAACTCTTTAGTTCCTCAGATAGCTGACGTTGTTTTGGTGAATCTCCAGCCTTTGGGCAGAAGTCGCTTGCTTGGGAAAAAACAGACTGAAGAGATCTACAACATGGTCGAAAATAAAGATCCTGAGAGTGATCAGCTGGCTGCCCTTGGTGTAGACGAGACGGCAGATGATTCGTCAGTTGCTTCTGCATACGAAGCCAAGTCAACAGAGGTTAAGTCATCAGCTGCATCTCCTGAAGAGAAGGCCGCGGAAATGGCGAAACTAGATAGAGCTTTTCAGTCGCTTGATACAAAGTCTGAAAGAGAGAGGTACATCACCACTGGGGTTGAGACGACCATTCAGCCAAAAAAGATCGGGGCTGATGTTTATTATCTCCAGCTGCAGTCTTTCTCGGCGACTACCTACGAGGATCTAGTTCAGACTTTTCAAAACACACCGCCAACATCTCAACAGACTAGTCTAATTCTTGACCTAAGAAATAATCCTGGAGGATTTATTGATGGTTTGCCTTATGTTCTAGGAGCTTTTTACGGTGAAGATACGCTTTCTCATCAGATGCTGAAACAGGGAAATAAGAAGGACTTTAAGACAAAAACGCCAAGAATTCCACAGCTGGGCCAATTCAAAAAGATTTTAATTTTTGTAAACGAAGCCACTGGTTCATCTGCAGAAGCAATGACAGCGTCACTAAAAAAATATAATGTTGGCTTAGTCGTAGGGGTGCCAACGCGCGGCTGGGGAACGGTTGAGAGAGTCATGCCTATAAAATCTACTTTCGATGATCAACAGTTTTCCTTATTATTAGTCGAAACTTTGACTTTGCGAGATGATGGCATTCCAATCGAAGGAAGTGGTATCATCCCAGACATCGATGTGCGATCTAAAACTTGGAAAGCAGATTTACTTGGATACTTTAATCAACCCAGCCTTGTCTCGGCCGTTGATCAGCTATGGAAGGCTCAATGAAAAATTTAAATATTGTGAAATATCTTCGCCAATTTGCCATCGGGTTGAGCATGGGCGCAGCTGATCTTGTCCCTGGAGTCTCTGGAGGAACAGTAGCTTTTATAAGTGGTATCTATGAAGATTTGCTAGGTTCTATTGCGACGGTGACCAGTGAAGTTCCGCAGCTGGCTTTAAAAGGTAAGATAAAAGAAGCCTGGGAGAAAATTCCCTTTGGTTTTCTTGTTCCTCTGGCCTTTGGTATGGCTACATCAATTCTTCTTTTGAGCCACACCCTAGAAATGCTTCTTGAGAAACAGCCAGTCTTAATTTGGTCATTTTTCTTTGGCTTGGTTTTATCCTCAATTTTTATCGTAAGAAAAACCGTAAAAAAATGGAATGCGAAATTGTACCTCAGTATGGTTATCGGGGCGATTGCTACGTATATAGTGGTTGGCATGGTTCCGGTTATGACACCAGCAACACCACTGGCATTTTTTCTAAGTGGCATGGTTGCAATTTGTGCCATGATTTTGCCAGGAATTTCTGGCTCATTTTTGTTGGTAATTATGGGCAAGTATGAACAGGTTCTTGCTGCGGTTAATGATCGTGATTTTCTAACAGTTATCTATGTGGGCTTTGGGGCAATCTTTGGTCTTGTTCTATTTTCCCGATTGCTTAAGTTTTTACTGAAAAATTATCATAATGTGACTATTGCCGCGCTGGTTGGGGTGCTTATTGGGTCCCTGAGAAAGGTATGGCCTTGGAAAATAGCTGCTACTCAACAAAACTTAATTCCAGAGTTTTCTATTGAGCTACTTGCCGCCATTTTTCTAATGGTGTTAGGCGCGATTGTAGTGACAGGAATTACTAAGTTGGGCTCACGAGCTCGACAGTCTTAGGAATTGTTCTTCAATTTCTTTTTTCAATTCAGCAATATGAAAGCCAATGCAGACTATTGAGTTTTCTGAATCTTCTTGTTCATTCTCAGTTTTTACATAGGTTGTTCTGGTGCCCACGGTGTTTATGATATTTAATCCTTCATTTTGTAGATTCACCATACCTTTAATTCGAAAAATAGATTTTGGTAATTGGGATATCCAGTCGCCAAATGCTTGTCTTTCCAATTCTCCTTTACTCTCAAGATGAAATGATTCCAATCCATCTTGGGTTAGATGATGACCGTGATCATGCTTAATTTCCAGTAGTTCCTTGAGCTCTTTTGAAGAAACCCCGAACGCTAGCGCTGGGTCGAGAACGCCCTCAGGCGCTTCGATGATTGGAGAGTGGTCATTAAGTTCACGAACATAGCCAACAACGCGTTTTTTTTGCTCAAGTGACGATAGTTCAATTTTATTAAAAACAATTAAGTCGGTGAATTTAGCCTGGTTTTTTGCAGTAATACTAAGATCTTTGTAGCCCTCAAATTGCGTTGTGTCGACAATACTGATAACGCCGTCACGAATGAGTTTGGGATGATTTTGGATCATCAGTGCAATGGCTGAGGGATCTGCCGCCCCTGAGGCTTCGATGATGATTCTGTCTGGTTTGAAATTCTCGGAGATCTCGTTGATGGCTGAAATAAAAGGACCAACTAAGGTGCAACAAATACAACCATTGAGAAGTTCTCGGGTGGCGATATGTTTGCCTTTCATAATTTCGGCATCAATATTTTCTGAGCCTATTTCATTTTTGATAAAAATAACTTGTTTGTCTTTTTTTTGAAGAGCATCAATTAGTTTGGAGATGATGGTGGTTTTTCCAGAACCTAAGAAGCCCGTAAAAATAGTGGTTGGAATCATGTTAGGAAGCATATCATGCTAGCTTTATTTTAAAGTCGCCTTAACAAATCTATTGCGATCAAATTGATCATCAAAAAACTCTAAATTCCAATTATCTAGATATTTTCCCATGGTCTTTTTTGTATGGGTCTCATCAACTTCCAGAAGAATTACTCTATCGGGTTGGAGATGATCAGTCGCCTGAATTAATAATTGGCTGATTAGCTTCAGGCCGTCATCGCCTCCATCGAGGGCGAGATGAGGCTCGTGATCACGAACGCTAGGGTCGAGATTGGGGAGCTTTCCAGAGGGTATATATGGCAGATTAGCGATGACGATATCAAACAGTAAAGCGGGTTTAACTTGGTTTAGGAGGTCGCTTTGCAAAAATGATAGTTGGGGAAGGAGGCCTAAGACCTGATAAGCATTTCTCTTGGCGATAGCAAGGGCTTGTGGTGAAATATCAGTAGCCAGAAATTTGATTCTGTCGATCTCATTTATTAATTTTTGCAAAACTGAAATCGCGATTGAACCGCTTCCAGTGCCTATCTCAGCGATAGAAACTAGATCGGTTGTGGCGCTTAGCTTCTTGTTTATTTCAACCAAAGCTAAGTCTACCAATTCCTCTGTTTCGACTCTGGGAATCAACACATCCGCAGTTACTTGTAGGGCTAGGTTGCAGAATTCAGCTACGCCAGAAATGTATTCCACAGGCCTAGTGTCGCTTGGGGAGACACGGACTGGCGTCTTTGAGTAGCGGGCCAAGTGGGTTTGTTCGCGTGGCGATAGAACTCTATTTTTCATGTTGATATCATACCAAGTGATTTCTTTCTTCTTCAGTCGAGTTTAGCCATGTTAGAATAGGGTCATGACCATCCAAGACAAACTTATCTCCGATATGAAACAGGCAATGAAGAGCCGTGACACAGTCACCCTTTCGGTTATTCGCTTCTTACGTTCTTCCATAAAAAATGCAGAGATCGATGCAGGAGTGCTTGATGAAAAAGCTGTCATTGCCATAATAAAAAAACAAATCAAACAAGCTGATGAAACTATTACTGAACTAGAGAAGGCTAATCGCAGAGAGCTTGTTGAGGAAGAGAAAGCTAAGAAGGCCGTGTTGGAAGCATATGTTCCCGCCCAGCTTGATGAGGCAGCCGTGCGCGCTTTAATCTCAAAGGTTAAGGAAGAAACAGGCGAAACAAATCCGGGCAAGCTCACCGGCTTGGTGCTCCAGCAAAGTGGAGGCTTGGTAGATGGTGGCGTAGTGTCTGCTCTTATTAGATCTGAATTTTCACAATAGATCATGCACCAGAGAACAATTGGAGAAATCCTGGCTGAGGAGAGAACAAAACATCACATCAGCATTCCAAAGCTAGCAGCAAAAACAAGAATACGTCAGTCATATATTGTGGCTTTAGAAGAAAACAGATTTGACGAACTTCCTGCCGCTGTTTTCGTAAAGGGATATATAAAAACATTTGGAAGAGTCTTGGGTTTCGACGATCGTCCGCTTTTAGCACTCTTGAGAAGAGATTTTAAGGAAAGTTCTGAAGGCACCCTGATTCCAAGAGAGTTTATTGCTCCAGCTTTAAAGCGTTTCAGGCAGCCTAGAGCAATCACCACAGCAATAATTTTATTGGTTGTTTTATTTGGGACATTATTTTCTTACGTACTTTTTCAGTGGTTTCAGTTGCAAAGACCACCCGAAATCACCCTAATTTCTCCAGCAGACGCAAGTGTTGTTGGCCCAACAGTGGTTGTCCGGGGCGTAACTGATTTCGATGCAGTTCTAACTGTTAATAGCCAGCCGGTTGCCTTGCAGCCAGATGGTTCGTTCGAGACAGCGGTCCAGTTCGTAACTGAGGGAGTAGTCACTGTCGTAGTTGAAGCGCAAGATAAGCAGGGTAAGAAAAGTACGGAGGTTCGTCAACTCCAGGTGCAGTTTTGAGGTGATGTTGTATAGTGAAGTATAATCTTAAATAAGGAGTAATTATGGAAATTGTCCCAACAGTATTTGCAGTCGTTCTTGTCATTCTCGCCATCGTGCTGAGTGTCGTTGGCGTTCAAATGGTTTTAGTTCTGGCCGAGCTCAAAAGAACCTTACAAAAAGTAAACAATGCCGTCGAAACTGCTGAAACCAAAATATCAGGTCTAATGCAGCCTTTGCAGCAACTAGGTGGAGCTGTGAGCGGTGTCAAAACTGGCTTGAAAGTATTTGAAGCATTTGTTGGCTGGATAAATAAAAATAAAAATGAGTGATCATGAATCTGGCCATTTTTCTACGGGATTTACTCTCGGTTTATTAGCCGGTGCAGCTGGCTATTTTGTCTTTGGTACCAACAAGGGAAAAGAGTTTCGAGTTGAACTATCAAAAAAATGGCAAGAAGCAAAAAAAATAGCTGGTGACGAGTGGCCAAAAGAGGCTGAGACAGTGGGTGATGTTCTAAAAAATATCGTTATGCAGATCTCAAAAGAGGTCGCAGAAGCTAACGATTCTAAGAAACAACCAAAACGCAAAAAAAGATCATCCAAGAAGAAACAATTTAAAGGAATTTAGTATGACTCCAGACGAACTTCGTCTTGCCTATCTTGATTTTATGGAGAGTAAAAAGCACGCTATTGTGCCTTCTGCTTCATTAGTTCCTGAGAATGATCCAACCACACTTTTTACGGGCTCTGGTATGCAGCCGATGATAACTTATCTTCTTGGAGAAAAGCACCCAAAGGGTACGAGAATTGCTGATAGCCAAAGATGCTTCAGGTCGCAAGATATTGAAGAAGTTGGCGATAATCGACATACGACTTATTTTGAGATGCTGGGGAATTGGTCGCTTGGAGATTACTTTAAAAAAGAGCAACTAAGTTGGTTTTTTGAGTTTCTGACAAAGAAGGTTGGCCTCGATCCAAAAAAATTATTTGTTACGGTCTTTCGCGGCAACGACAAACTTGGTATTGGCAAAGACACTGAGTCTGTCAAAATTTGGCAAGAATTGTTCACCAAAGCTGGCTGCACAGCTGATGTGGTCGATTTTTCAGAGCGAGACGGCATGGGAAATGGTCGAATTTTTTATTATGACGAAACAAAAAACTGGTGGTCTCGAGCTGGAGTACCTAACAATATGCCCGCTGGTGAACCTGGTGGTCCAGACAGTGAAACGTTTTACGACTTCGGAGCGGAGCGTAAGCTTCACGAGAATTCTGAGTTTGCCAAGCTTCCTTGTCATGTGAATTGTGACTGTGGTCGCTTTCTTGAGATAGGCAATTCTGTTTTTATGCAGTATCAAAAAATGACTGATGGTTCTTTTGCAGAATTACCACAGAGAAATGTTGATTTCGGTGGAGGCTTGGTCCGCATTGCCGCAGCCCAAAACAATGATCCAGACGTTTTTGCCACTTTGTTTTTCACTCCAATAACTAAAAAGCTTGAAGAATTGACAGGTAAAAAATATGGCGAATCGGAAGAGGTAACTTACGCATTTAGAGTCATTGCTGATCACGTACGAGCAGCAGTCATGCTTGCCAGCGATGGAGTTTTTCCATCAAACAAAGAGCAGGGCTATTTTTCTCGCAGGTTACTTCGCCGCTCGATTAGATATATACACACAATTGATTATGACGAACCATTTTTAGCAGATTTGGTAGAGGTAGTTGCTAAAGCTTATGGCAAAGCATATCCCTCGATTCTAGTTCAGCTAGATAAGATTAAGGCTGGTTTTGTGGCAGAAGAGAAGAAATTTCAAAAAGCTCTAGCCAAAGGTTTAAAACATTTTAATAAATTAGAAGTAGTTGACGGTGAGTCTGCATTTGCGCTTTATGAAACATATGGTTTTCCTTTTGAGCTTACCCAAGAATTAGCTGCCGAGCGTGGAATTTCATTAAAACAAGAGAGCTTTGACGCTGCGAGAGAAACTCACGCAGCTAAGTCGCGAGAAGGTTCGGCGGGGAAATTTAAGGGAGGTTTGCAAGATTCAAGTGAAGTTGCAACCAAATATCATACCGCTACTCATCTACTTCATGCTGCTCTGAGAAAAGTTCTAGGTACTACTGTGCAGCAAAAGGGCTCAAACATAACTGGGGAGCGCCTTCGTTTTGATTTCTCATTTGAGAGAGCCTTGTCAGACGAAGAACAAGAAATTGTTCTAAATCAAGTTCAGGAGTGGATTGATGCGAAGTTGCCCGTCACCAAACAAACAATGGAAAAAGAGGCGGCCATAAAATCTGGTGCGATCGCCTTTTTTAGCCAAAAATATCCTGATCAAGTCAGTGTCTACACTGTTGGTCTCGACCCAGAAAACAATTGGGTATCAAAAGAATTGTGCGGCGGACCACACGTGCAAAATACAGAAGAAATTGGAAAATTAAAAATCATAAAAGAACAGGCGGTCGCCGCCGGTGTTCGCAGAATGTACCTTCAGATACTGTAACTCTAGCCGTAGAGGCAATAATTTGCTTTAATGGAGGGTGCAAAGATCTATGCAATTATCAAATCTTTTCGCAGAAGCGAAGAAAACCGGTGAAAAACAGGTTCTCTGCATCAGTATTACTGATGCTAGTGTCCAGTCATTGTTCGTAAGCGTCAGCGGTAAAGTTGTTCGTGTTCGTTCGCAATCGCCTCGATTGCATTACTCAGATGTTAATTCATTGATTGTTAAAACAGACGAATCGCTGCAGCAGCTTGGTCAGGAATCCGAGTCAGTTAGTGAAGTAGTTTTTGGTCTTGAGCGCAGTTGGATTGATAAGGGTGATATTGCAGAGAAGCACAAACAAACTCTCGAGCGCCTCATGAAGGATCTGTCTCTAAAACCAATTGGATTTGCGGATCACACAGAAGCTCTAGCTCAGCATTTTTTGGTTTCTCAGCCGCAAATTCCAAGAGTCTTGGTTCTTGTAAGTCAATCTTTGGTCACAGTGGCATTGCTAGACCAAGGGACTATGCTCGCAGTTCAGGACATTGGTCATTCAGACGACATTGTTGCTGACATTACTGAGGGGTTGGCGAGATTAAAGCCAGAAAATGGCTATTTACCATCAAAAATAACGGTGGCCTCGTTTTTACTCCCCGATGAAGAAATCTTAGTAGCCCAACAAGATCTTCAGGGTGCTGACTGGCAGCAGCAAGGGTTTTTCTTGCAAGTGCCAGTGGTCGAACATCTGGCTGAGGTTGAAGCCCTTCAATATCTAGCTATTCAGGTGGGCTCAGTGGCTCCTCAACAATCAAAAGATACAAATACAGAAATTGTAGAAAAAGAAGAAACCGCCCTACCCGCCGTGGTTGCCGAAGCTTCAAGCCAAGAATTTGGTTTTGAGGAAGCTGAGGTTGCTACTGAGGACGCTCCTAAGTCATTCGGAATACCAATCGTGGCCAAGCGCTTATGGCAGAATTCGGATAACATCGAGAGCCCAACTGGATATAGTCCAGATGACAGTTTTGATGATGAACCTTTTGCAATCACACTCAAACACAAACCTCATAAGTTCGCCATCATGGGGGTCATAGCTGGTTTGCTGGCCTTAGGAATAATAGCTATTATTGGCATCATATTTTTTAGTACTGCCGTTGTCACCATTACCCCAAAAGTAGTTACAGTCTCAAAAGAGGTTGATATTGCTCTCGATTCTTCAATCTCGGCCACAGATACAAAGGAGAGGGTTATTAAGGCCGAGCAGTACAGCGAGGAGTTTCAAAATGAGAGGTCTGCTGATACAAGTGGAATTTCGTTAGTTGGGGACACTGCCTCTGGTACGGTGACAATTTTTAATAAAACTGAATCAGACAAAACTTTTGAAAAGGGCACCAGTTTAAGCGCCGATACTTATAATTTTGTTACAAACGAACAAGTCACGGTTCCGGCTGCACAGGTGAGTACGAAGGACGGCGGAGCTGGAGAAGTTAAGGATTATGGTCAAAAATCAGTATCAGTATCAGCGGTTGCGATTGGGGCGGACTCGAATTTGTCGAAGGATACCGAACTTACCGTGGCTTCTTTTGCTCCAAGTAGTTACGCAGCTACAGTAGCAGAATCATTCTCTGGTGGAAGCAGTCGAGAGGTTAGGGTTGTATCAGCAACTGATCTTGAAGTATTACTTTCGGAAGCAAAAGCGGAGATTCTTAAGGAAGCTGAGACAGCTTTTTCTAAAGCATCGGGATCGGGCAAATATATTTTGCCTCCTCAACAATTGACAATCACTTCGACAAAATTTGATTTTGAAGAAGGCGACGAAACTAACTCAGTTACTCTAAATCTTGTGGCAGAAGTTCAATCGCTTTCTTACTCGAAAGAGGACTTGATGCCAGTCGTAAAAGACATTCTTCAGTCAGAGATTCCAGAGGGATATGAGCTAGTTGATTCTGATCCACAACTTTTGTCCTCTCCAGCAGAGGATATTGATTTGACAAAGAAAGTTTCTATTACGGTTAATATGAGTGCTAGAGCTCAGGCCATTATCGATCAGCAGGAGGTTTTGAAAATTGCCCAGGGGAAAAAACGCGCGGAGGCCGAGCGCTTGTTGACTGAGAAATTTCAAATTCAATCAGTCATTGCTAAGCTCGAGCCAAATTTAATTAACTCTTTTTGGCAGAATTTACCCAAGTCTTCCGATCGCATGAAGGTAGTCGTCGAGTCCTCACTATGAGCGTCAAAAAACAGCCAGCCCACAAACCAGTTGACCAGCAAAAATTAATTGAACTGTATAGAAAAGCATTGCTAAGCGGCATGTCTTTGGATAAGCTTGAATCAAGCATCGAGCGTCATCTTGATCGTCTTCAGGCAAGTGATTCTGTAGAGTCTGACGAGCAGCGAGCTGCCATTGTTGAGATAAAACAACAACTGCCCTTAGTGGTCAGAATCGGCGCGGCTCTCGTGCCAGTTGTCTTAATTCTTGTCGGGGTTGGCTTGATCGGAAGCGCCGTAGTGCCGATCGCTGGCCATTACATTACTCAGGTACCTCAGCTGCAAGCTGCCCAGCTCACTTCGCCAATCCCAGAGGAAGAAGTGATGGAGCTTACGCCAGTAACGGTTACAGACGTTTCAGAAACTCGTCGCTCGAGTGGTGGCTTTGCGTTTGAACCTGAAATCGTTGATGTCGAACTTGATTACACCAATCTTCAAAATTGGTTCACAGGTGTTGAGTTGCCAACGCTTGCTTCTGGCAAGAATAGTGAGGGTCAGATTGAGTACACGATTGATATTCCCAAGCTAAAAATATTTGGGGCTAAGGTTGTCGCGGGAGGCACTGATCTTACTAAGGGAATCATTGCCTATGAGGGAACGGCTTTGCCAGGAGATTTTGGAGCGCCTGTCCTATTCGGTCACTCCACAAATAGAGCATTTTATAATCCTAGCGAAAAAAACCCCCGCCGATACATGTCAATTTTTAGCTACATAATGACTCTAGAAAACAACGATGAAATTATTATCTCAATGAGTGATGGGATTAAATACACCTATGTGGTTCAGGAAAAAACTGAGGTTAAACCCACTGATGTTCATATATTAACGCAAAAGTACGACGCAAAAAGTCTAAAGCTTGTTACGTGTACTCCAGAAGGAACTTACTTGAGAAGAGGGGTGGTAACAGCCCAATTAGTTTCACAAAGTTAGCATGAATAAACTATCTACTCTTGGAATTGACTACGGCGTAAAGCGAATCGGAGTGGCAGTTAGTTATCACTCATTGGCTGAGCCTTTGAAAATTATTCCGCATGGAAATGCAGTTTTTGCAGATCTGCAACGAATTATTGACGAGCATAGCGTCGGCTACTTAGTCTTTGGAATTTCCGATGGTGAGATGGCAGAAAAAACCCGAATCTTTGCGGAAAAACTTAAATTAATAACGGGTTTACCAATAGCTTTTATTGATGAAGCTTATAGTTCCAAGCAAGTCCATGCAAAAATGAAAATTAAGCGTGGTCCCAGGCGCTCGCAGCAAAAACCAATTGATCACTTCGTTGCCGCTGAGTTGTTACAAGAGTGGCTAGACAGCAAGTTATTGCAGGAAGAGCGATATGCTTAAACTTCTTCTTGTTGATTTTGGGATTCTGATCATAGGTTTGTTTTTGATACTAGTAGCTGCTGAGTTACTTTTGAATTTGAGCAAGCAAATTGCGGCAAGATTTAGGGTTTCGCCTCTGATTGTTTCATTACTTATTGTTGCGTTTGGAACAAATCTTCCAGAATTAGTCGTATCTATTTCGTCGATAAGGCAAGGTGTGCCCGAGTTATCGCTGGGAAATCTCATTGGAAGTAGCGTTGTGAACATTACCTTGGTTTTTGCCGCAGCAACTCTATTTAAGTCGGTAAAACTGGGAACAACTAAGACTCAAAAAAATGCAGCTGTGTTATTTGGTTGTGTTTTAGTGTTTGCTTTCACCCAATTTTTTAATGTTTCTCCAATGATTTCTTCATGGATATTACTTGGAACGACTTTAGTTGCGATTTCGTATCAGTTGCTGCTCGGAATAAATGGACGGAAAGCAGAGGACAAAATTTACATGAAAATTGTTGAAAAACTGAGGAGGAAAGAGAAATCGCCTGCTATTTGGCGGCAGTTTTCGTTTGCAGCACTCTCCATCGCTGGTTTGTGGATGGGTGGCTCACTAACGGTGGCTTCTGTCTCGAGAATCGCAGACACCCTTGAGGTTAGTACTACATTTATTGGATTGACAATTACAGCCATCGCCACCACTCTTCCAGAATTACTAACTGTTTTGACTGCCAGCGCTCATAAAGAAAACAAGGTAGTGATCGGGACGATCATAGGCAGTAATATTTTTAATATCACTTTGTTCCCAGCCATTATTTTTGGGTTTGCCGGAGCTGTTTTTGTGCCTAAGGCTGAAATTGCCTTGCTGTTGTTTGTAACAGCGTTGTTTGTTGCGACGATTTTTTACTTCAGGGGGAAAGTAGTAAGCAAGATTGCTGGATTGGGATTATTGGGATTGTTCTTCTTTTTTATATCAACTACCCTTTACTTAAGTTTATGAAGAAATCCCTCCAACTTAAAACTCCCCCAAGTCTTTGGAAAAACCTAGGTCCTTCATTTATTTTGCTTGGCCTCGCACTCGGAAGTGGCGAGTTGATTCTTTGGCCGTATCTAGCCGCAAACTGGGGACTCGGCCTGCTTTGGGGAGCTCTTCTGGGAATTTCATTGCAGTATGTTTTAAATACTGAAGTTATGAGATATAGCTTGGCTTGGAGCGAAAGTGTTTTTGTTGGCTTCAGAAGATTATCAATTCTGATTCCGGTTTGGTATATCGTGTCGACAGCAATTCCGTGGTCGATACCAGGTTTTTCATCGGCGGCTGCAGAAATAGTTCATAGATTACTGCCTTTCCTTCCGACACAAGCTGTCGCAATTTTCTTATTACTGTTAGCGGGGACTGTTCTTTCAGTAGGCAAGTCTTTATATAAAACCATGGTGCGCTTTCAGACAGCCGTAATCTTGATTGGGATGCTGATAATTATTGCGCTGACTTTTATGTTTACGAATATTGCGGATTGGCAAATGGCAGGTTGGGGAATCTTAGGCAATGGCGGCTCTTGGTGGTTTTTCCCAGCTGGAGTTCAAGTCACTGCTTTTTTAGCGGCGTTTGCGTATGCCGGCGCAGGAGGCAACCTGAATTTAGCTCAGTCGTTTTATATTAAAGAGAAAGGCTTCGGCATGGGTGTTTATGCCGAGAAAGTTGGTAGTGTTCTCAGAGGAACGCATAAAGAAACTACATTGAGAGGTCAGACATTTACTCAAAACACAGCCAATACTCGCAGGTGGAAAGAGTGGTGGCGACACGTGACCACGGAGCACTTTCTTATTTTTTGGTTACTAGGATTTGTCACCATAGTTTTACTTTCAGTTCTTTCATACGCCACAGTCTATAGCCATGCAACTGAGTCTGGCTTGTCTTTCCTTTACGCAGAGTCGAAGGTGATCGGAGATAGTGCCGGGAACTTTGTAAGGATTGTTTTCTTGTCACTTGCAGCCATGATGCTGTTCTCAACCCAACTGGGAGTTTTGGAGTCATCGGCCAGAATAATTTCGGAAAACATTGTGCTTCTAACCAAGTGGAAAAAGAACAAGGCCGATGTCACGGCCAGTTTTTCTATTGTTGTCTGGTCGCAAATAGCCATTGGCATTTTGGTTTATGCCCTTGGTTTCACCGAGCCGCGTGTCTTGATTACCTTGTCAGCGATTCTTAATGCTGCCGCCATGATGGTCTCATTCATCCTGATCGGAATATTAAATAAAAAACGCTTGCTGCCTGCCCAGCAACCACATATTTGGCGTACGGCTTTCTTGATACTTGGGGCAGTCTTTTTTGCTCTGCTTTTGGCTTTAACAGTTTTCTCGTGATTTAACTCGCAATTATTTGTAATATACTGCTTCCTGTGAAAAAGATTCTTTCCATCCTGCTCACCCTCGTTGCTCTGGCTATCGTCGTCGCAGCTGGGTTGGCCTTTTATGTTAGACAATCACTGCAGCCAGTTTCTTCAGACTCTAGTGAGGTGAGATTTGTCGTTACTCGTGGACAAGCGATTTCTGCCATTGCCTCAAACTTGGAAGAAGCGGGCCTAATTAATTCAGGGCAAATTTTTTCACTCTATGTTCGTCTTAATAAAATTGACAAAAAAATTCAAGCCGGATCCTTTACGCTTTCGCCTTCTCAATCTTCTTCAGAAATCGCCCAAGCTTTAACTGAAGGAACCGAAGACGTCTGGATTACCTTGCTTGAGGGTTGGAGAGTGGAGGAGATTGCTGAGTATTTAAACAAATCGGATTTAGAAGCCTTCAGCAAAGCTGATTTCTTAGAACTCTCTGCCACTAGTGAGGGCTATCTTTTCCCAGATACCTACCTGGTCCCAAGAGAAATAACTGCTGAGGCACTTTATAATTTATTCACCAGAACTTTTGAAAACAAAGTAGCGGCGGAGTTTGGAGATCTAGATCAAGACGAACTAAAACGCTTAGTCATCTTGGCATCTTTGGTAGAGAGAGAAGCCAGAGAATTTACCCAGATGCGTCATGTGGCGGGAATCCTTGAGAATAGACTTGAGATAGGGATGGCTCTCCAGGTCGATGCCACGCTTCAATACATCAGAGGAGAAGTCGACGGCAAGTGGTGGTCGCCACCTAGATCAGGAGATAAGCAACTCTCGTCACCATACAACACTTATCAGAATCCAGATTTGCCTCCTTATCCAATTGCTAACCCAGGCCTAGATGCTTTAAAGGCAGCTTACGATCCACTCCAAGTTGATGATCTATATTATCTTCACGCTCCAACAGGAGAGATATACTTTGGAGAAACTCTCGAAGAACATAATCAAAACATAAGCAAATACTTGCGATAGCTTTCTGTTTATGCTACAATCCCAGATTCAGCGATAGACAGTCAAGGAGCGGGGTTTTTTTGCAGACAACACAACAACGTCTGACAGTCACACAGTAACTGCCAACAACACGAGATAACAGATGTCGTGTTTTTTTTGTGTGGACACCCGCGCTCTAATTAAAAACAAAGCGCATTAGCTGCGATAGGAAGATGCTTATGTCACAATCACTTCGTCAAAACTGGGGTCTTTCTCATGGCACTTTGCCTGAGCTCGACTTGGTAGGTCTCCAAGTCGCAAGTTACCGACAGTTTCTCGATGAGGGTATTAGTGATAGCATCCAAGAAATTTATGGTGGATCTGGTGTAGAGGACTACACAGGTAAAAACTGGTCACTTTCATTTAACAAACATCACTTTGGTCAACCAAAGTTCTCCATTAAAGAAGCCAAGCAAAAAGGTTTGTCATACGACATGCCACTTTATGCAGAGGCAAAGCTTAGTAACAAAAAAACCGGAGACGTAAACGTTCAGGACGTCTTCTTAGGTGACATCCCAAAGATGACACCAATTGGTACTTTTGTTATTAATGGTATTGAGCGCGCCGTCGTCACTCAGCTAGTGAGATCACCAGGTGTGTTTTTCTCAGGCGCGACTGACGCCACTACTGGTCGCCAGCTTTATCAAGCGGAACTGAGGCCAAAACGAGGATCGTGGCTAGAGTTCTCAGTTGGCAAAAAGAACGTCATTAGTGTCAAGATCGATCGAAGACGCAAGATTCCTGTCACCGTTCTCTTAAGAGCCATTGGTTATAGTTCAAATGAAGAAATTATTGAATTACTTAAAGATGCTATTGATCAAGATGAATTAGGCTTAATTGATACCACTTTTTCAAAAGATTCCACTCGTTCACAATCAGAAGCACTTATCGAAATTTATGAAAAAATGAGACCTGGCGAGCCAGCAGTTTTAGATACCGCTCAAGAATATGTAAAACAAATTTTCTTTGATCGCAGACGATATGATCTCGGCAAAGTCGGTCGATATAAGCTTAATCGAAGACTTAATCTAAAAGTATCCGAAGAAACAATCGTTTTAACTCCAGAAGATGTCGCCAATACAGTTAAATATCTAATTTTGCTCCAAAATGGCAAAGGTAAAACCGATGACATCGATCACTTGAGCAATCGCAGAGTTCGTCAAATCGGTGAATTAGTTCAAGAATCAGCCTTCAGAATTGGTTTAATTCGTTTGGAAAGATCTATCCGTGAGAAAATGTCTTTGACAAAAACTGACGAGACTTTGACTCCAGCAAGTTTAGTGAATGCGCGTCCTTTGATCGCCACTATTTCTGAATTTTTCCGACGTAATAGACTCTCAACAATTCTTGATCAAACAAATCCATTAGCCGAAATCGACAACCTTCGTCGTTTGTCAGTTATGGGTACGGGCGGTGTCACCAGAGAGCGAGCTTCATTCTCAATGAGAGATATTAACGCTTCGCAGTACTCGAGGATTGACCCTGTTCGTTCTCCTGAAGGTCCAAACATTGGTCTAGTTACTTATTTCTCACTTTATGCGAGAGTTAACAACTTTGGCTTCTTAGAAGCCCCATACCAGCCAGTTGTACAGGACGGTAAAAAAATGAAAGTCATTGACGAGATTGTTTATCTTTCTGCAGATGACGAAGAAGATAAAAAGATTACTCACAGAAGTATTGCTATAAGTGATGCAGGAATTATTCAGGATGACTGGGTTCCAATTCGTTTCGCAAATAGCTTTATTGAAGGTCCAGTCGAGGAAGTTGAGTTTATTGACGTCGCCCCTCGCCAGGTTATTGGTACCTCCGCCTCGCTAATTCCATTTATCGCTCATGACGAAGCTAACCGTGCTTTGATGGGTACACATATGCAGTGTCAAGCGGTTCCTCTCATTAAGCCAGACTCTCCAATTGTTGGAACAGGTATGGAGCGAGAAGTAGCCATTGCTATGCGACACACCGTTGTTGCTAACCACAGTGGAACAGTTTCTTATGTTGATGGTAACAAAATTGAAATTACCATAAGTCCAGCAGATCTAAAGCAAGCACAAAAAGCCGCTAAAGATGAATTGTCTGTTATCTTTGGTGACAAAGAAATCTATGATATTTCAAAATTCGTTCGTACTTCACAAAGTACTTGCTACTCACAGAAACCAATCGTAGTTCTTGGCCAAAAAATTAAAAAAGGTGACGTCATCATTGATGGCCCATCTTCCGATCAGGGAGAATTGGCGCTCGGTAGTAACGTTGTCATTGCCTACAGTTCTTTTGACGGCCTAGGTTATGAAGATGCTATCGTTATTTCTGATCGACTCGTCAGAGAAGATGTTTTGACTTCGATCCAGATCAGTGAGTACAAATCAAAGGTCATGGATACCAAACTTGGTCCGGAAGAATTGACCAATGATATTCCAAATGTTTCTGAAATTTTCCTTGGTAATCTAACTGAAGAGGGCATCATTAGAGTTGGCAGTATTGTCAATGCTGGTGATATTCTTGTTGGAAAAATTGCTCCTAAGGGCGAAACTGAGCTTACACCAGAAGAGAGATTGCTCCGCGCAATCTTCGGAGAGAAATCAAGAGAAGTTCGCGATACATCCCAGAGAATGCCACATGGTGAGTCTGGTACAGTTATCGACGTCCAAGTTCTTGACACGGCTTTGGGTGATGAATTAGATCCAGGCACCATTAAAGAAGTCACTGTTAAAGTTGCCCAAATGAGAAAAATCACCGTCGGAGACAAACTCGCCGGTCGACATGGAAATAAGGGAGTTATCTCAAAAATAGTTCCAGCAGCAGACATGCCTCATCTTGAAGATGGCACTACTGTTGATGTCATTATTTCTCCTCTTTCAGTGCTTGCACGTATGAATCTCGGTCAATTGCTCGAGGCGCATGCGGGTTGGGCAGCTAAGGTTCTTGGATACAAGATTGCTGTTCCAGCTTTTGAGCCATTCGAAGAGCAAAAGATTTGGAATGAGTTAGAGAGAGCAGGTTTGCCAGTTTCAGGAAAAGCACAGCTTTATGACGGACGAACCGGAGAAGTATATGGCGAGCCAACTACAGTCGGCATTGGTTACATTTTGAAACTCACTCATATGGTCGAGGACAAGATGCATGCTCGATCTACTGGTCCATACTCGTTGGTCACTCAGCAACCACTTGGCGGTAAAGCCCAAATGGGAGGTCAGAGACTTGGAGAAATGGAAGTCTGGGCACTAGAGGCACATCGCGCAGCTCATACACTTCAAGAGATGCTCACTATTAAGTCAGATGATGTAATTGGTCGTGCTAAAGCATTCGAAGCAATCGTTAAGGGTGAAGAAATTCCAGCCCCAACTGTGCCAGAATCATTCAGAGTTCTCATGAGAGAATTGAATTCTCTTGGTGTAGACGTCGTTCCACACGGAGCTGAAGTCGTTGAAGAAGAAACTTTATTCTCAGCAACGGGAAAAACTAGCGCAGGCGACGATGATGACGAGCTTGATGATGAGCCAAGCGAAGACGACACAACTGATACAGATGATGAATCTGAAGAAGATGAGGAAGTCGAAGAGCCAGATTTGACAGAAGATGTCGAAGACGACACAGAAGACGAGGCGGTATCAGATGACAGTCAGGAGACCGAAGATTAACTTAAGTGAGGCACAAATATGAAAAACATTATTGACTTTACCGCACTTGAAATCAGAATCGCTTCACCAGAAGTGATTAAATCCTGGTCTTTTGGTGAGGTTCGCAAACCAGAAACAATTAACTATCGTTCCCTTAAAGCCGAGAAAGATGGTCTTTTCGATGAGAAGATCTTTGGCCCAATGAAGGATTACGAGTGTTACTGTGGAAAGTACAAGCGAATCCGATATCGAGGTATTATCTGTGATAAATGTGGTGTCGAAGTCACCCAATCCAAGGTTCGTAGAGAGAGAATGGGTCACATTACCCTCGCGGCTCCGGTTGCTCATATTTGGTTTTTCAAAGGCGCCCCTTCAAAATTATCACTACTTCTAGATATTTCCCCAAGAAATATTAACTCAATCATTTACTTCTCAAAGTACATTGTGCTTGGCGTAGATAGTGACGACAAAGTTAAAAACATGGATCAACTCAGTGTTGACTTAGTTACTGCCACTGATGAGCTTAAAGCTACCGCTAAGGAAATGATCGAGAAAGAAGCCGAAGCTTTAACTGTTGGTATTGCCACTCTTAAAGAAAAAGTTTCTAACAAAGAAACTCTCCAACTAAAAGTGACAGAGCTCCAGCTAAAGGCTAAGAACAAAGTCGCAGCTTTGAAGAAACAGCTTGATACCCAGAATGAGCAAACTGAAGAAATTTATAAAGCATTACGAACCATGGTCAAGAAAATTGACAAGGGCACAATTCTTTCTGAAGATGAATATCTTAAGCTCGACGAGTACGGCGTTGCTTCTCACCTCAGGGTAGGTATGGGTGCAGAGAGTCTGCTTGAATTAGTTCATGAGTTAGATCTTGATACCCTAATTGAATTTTTGCGAAAAGAGATGAATGAGACCAAGGGTGCTCGAAGAATTAAGGCCATAAAGCGTCTTCGCGTTGTCGAAGGTTTGCGTAAGGCTCAGATCGATGCCTCTTGGATGTTTATGGCAATCTTGCCAGTGATCCCACCAGATCTTAGACCTATGGTTCAGCTCAGTGGCGGCCGCTTTGCTACCTCCGATCTTAACGACTTATATCGACGTGTTATCAACAGAAATAATCGTTTGAAGCACTTGATTGAACTTGGTGCTCCTGAGATTATTCTTCGTAACGAAAAACGCATGCTTCAGGAAGCTGTCGATTCATTAATTGATGGTACTCAAGCTCGTCAGTCTCGACGAAGAGCCACCAGAAGACCTCTGAAATCACTAAGCGAAATGCTTAAGGGTAAGCAGGGTCGATTCCGTCAGAATCTTCTTGGAAAACGTGTTGACTACTCAGGTAGATCAGTTATCGTTGTTGGTCCAGAATTAAAACTTAACGAGTGCGGTTTGCCAAAAGACATGGCGCTTGAAATCTTCAAGCCTTATGTTTTGCGTGAACTCATTATTCATGGCACAGCACCAAACGTTAAGAGTGCTCGCCAGCTCATCGAGCGACGAGAGCCAGAGGTCTACGATATTCTCGAAGATGTCACCAAGAATCATCCTGTTATTTTGAATCGCGCACCAACGCTACACAAGCTTGGTATGCAGGCATTCTACCCAATCTTAATTGAGGGAAATGCGATTCGATTGCATCCTTGTGTCTGTTCTGGTTACAACGCTGACTTTGATGGAGATCAGATGGCTGTGCACGTACCTTTAACGGTTCAGGCTCAGGCAGAAGCTCGAGATTTGATGATGGCTACCCATAATCTGCTTAAACCAGCTAATGGTGAACCTATCACAATTCCTAACAAAGAAATGGCGATGGGTATTTACTATCTTACCTTGGTTAACGTTGCTCGTGAAAAATTCTCACACATCTTTGCTAGTGTTGAAGAGGCAATGCACGCCCATCAGACCAAAGTGATTACTCAGAGACAGCTCATTACAGTTCGATTCGAACATAATGGCAAACTTGAGAGAGTAGAGACAACCATTGGTAGATTAATGTTCAACGCTCTTTTGCCATCGAGTTTTGAGTACATTAACGAAGAAGTAAACTCTCAACGCATTAAGCAGATCATTACAACTGCGATCGAGAATCATTCACAAGAAGAGGTTTCGACTCTGATTGATGCTATTAAAGATCTAGGTTTTAAAGCTGCAACAGACTCAGGTCTTTCAGTTGCTGTTACTGACTGTGAAATGATTGCTGAAAAAGCAGGGATTATTGTTTCCGCTAATAAGCGTGTTGAGTTAATTCAAGATGCCTATCAAGAAGGTTCAATCTCAGCAGAAGAGCGCAAGCGTATGTCATTCGATGTTTGGTTGGAAACAACCGAAACTGTAGCTGAAAAAACTTGGGATTCTTATGCAGAGACCAATGCAGTCAAAGTGATCATTAATTCCGGAGGAACTCGTGCTTCAAAAGATCAAGTTAAGCAGCTCGCTGCTATGCGTGGTCTCGTAGTCGATCCACTTGGAAACATTGTGGAAATGCCTACGAAGTCTAATTTTAGAGAAGGACTTTCCATCTTTGAATATGTGACTTCAGCTAGAGGTTCTAGAAAAGGTCTCACTGACTCAGCTATCAAAACTGCTGATGCAGGTTACCTCACTCGCCGTCTCTGTGATGTTTCACACGACGTCATCATTCGCATGGAAGATTGTGGAACTGACGAAGGCATTGAGATTATTAATGACGAGAGAAAAGATGTCTTCCCAATTCGTATGTCGGGTAGATATGCTCTTAACGACATCAAAGTCGGCAACAAGGTTTTTGTCAAAGCAGGAGAAATCATCACTCAAGATCTTGGAAAAGAAATTGCAGCTGCTGGAATTGAGAGAGTGTCTGTTAGATCACCTCTTACCTGTCAGGCAGCCAAGGGAATGTGTGCCACTTGCTATGGTTGGGATTTCTCAACTCATGCAACTGTTGCCATCGGTGTTCCAGTCGGAATTGTTGCCGCCCAATCTATCGGAGAGCCTGGTACACAGCTAACTATGCGTGTTAAGCACTCTGGAGGAATTGTCGGTCTTGACGTTACACAAGGTTTGCCACGTGTTGAAGAATTGCTCGAAGCTAGAAACCCAAAGAATCAAGCTTTGATCACTGAGGCAGCTGGTAAGGTTAAGATTAAGACCAAAGATAACGAAACCACAATCACTGTTTCTGGTGATGATTCAGTAGAGTATGTTGTTCCAGCTGGAACTCCACTCGCTGTTGACACCGGAGATCTGGTTCACATTGGTCAGCAACTCACTGCGGGTTCTATTAATCTAAGAGAATACTTACTTCTCAGAGGATTAACACCACTTCAGATGCATGTTGTGAGAGAAGTACAGAGAGTCTATGAGTCTCAAGGTATTCCAATTCATGATAAGCATTTTGAGGTTATTGTTCGCAAGATGAGTGACAAACTTCAGATCGAAGCCACAGGAGACACAAGTTTCTTGACAGGTGAGATCACAGAGCACAGCAAATTTGTTGAGGTTAATGAAGAGACAATCGCCGCCGGTGGAGAGCCAGCGACAGCTAAGGTACTATTCCTTGGTATTACTCGCTCGTCACTTTATACGGATTCATGGTTGTCAGCAGCTTCGTTCCAACACACTAAACACATCTTAACTGATGCAGCTAGTGCTGGCTCGATTGACAATCTTGTTGGGCTAAAAGAGAATGTAATTATCGGTCGATTAATTCCGACCAGCGAGGATAGAGCACGGATCATATAACTTCCTCTGCAGAAGTACCAGGTCTATGGTAAAATCGTTCCTCTGAAACTAAAAAATATATGCCAACAATAAATCAACTTATTAGAAAAGGTGGCCGCAAGAGCAAAGTGCAGCGCATCAAAGCAACAGCTCTTCGACGTAGCTTCAATTCTAATAGCGGTTCTCCAACTAAGACAAACAATCCGCAGAAGCGTGGCGTTTGTACCATAGTTAAGACAATGACTCCAAAGAAGCCTAACTCGGCTCTGAGAAAAGTTGCTCGTGTTCGATTATCTAACAAAATGGAGGTTACGGCCTACATTATGGGAGAAGGTCATTCTTTGGCAGAGCACAGCATCGTTTTAGTTAGAGGTGGAAGAGTTAAAGATCTTCCTGGAGTTAAGTATCATATTGTTCGTGGAGTCTATGACGCTACGGGCGTAGACGGTCGTAAGACCAGTCGAAGTAAATACGGAGTAAAGAGTAGTTAATCTTTCAATATTATGAGATCAAAAAGAGCACAAATCCGCACAGTTGAACCAGACAAGAAGTATGATTCTGTTGTTGTAGCTAGACTTGTTAATTACACCATGAGAGATGGCAAAAGAAGCGTCGCTCAAAAGCAGGTATACCAAGCTTTAGAAACAGCTTCAAAAGAATCAAAACTTAAGCCAGTCGAGTTAATCGAAGCAGTAATCGAGTCTATTTCCCCTCAGATGGAAGTTAGATCTCGTCGTGTTGGTGGAGCCGCTTATCAAGTGCCTATGCCAGTGCGACCTCGAAGAGCAGTTGCCCTTTCACTTCGTTGGTTAGTCTTAGAAGCAAATAAACGTCCAAACAAGCAATATCACACTTTTGCTGAAAAACTTTCAGCTGAGATGATGGATGCTCTTAATAACGAAGGTGGATCTGTAGCTCGCAAGTACGCAGCTCACCGAATGGCAGACGCAAATAAAGCATTCGCCCACTTTAGATGGTAATTTGCCAATGTCAGTTCAACAAAAATCTATTACCGTTCCTTTAGCTCGCATTCGCAACATTGGCATTATTGCCCATATTGACGCGGGGAAAACCACCACTACCGAGAGAATTCTTTACTTCACTGGTAAAACATACAAAATTGGTGAAGTTCATGAGGGTGCTGCCACTATGGATTGGATGGAGCAAGAGCAAGAGCG
>CAZPFX010000005.1:0-2845 GCA_964586055.1 uncultured Pseudomonadales bacterium
AAGTTGGCGATACTGCACTTCTTGGTCACCTAAAAGTAGTTTTTTTGATCTTTTCCTGGTGGCGAATGTTAGAGAGTAAGGTTGCTGACTTAAAATACCGTGGCGCGCCAACGCAGACTCAAAAGAGAGATACGAGGGATAATACATTTGATTAGCCGCGTGTTCCAACTGAGAAGTTTGTGTTTTCGTTTGGAATATGCCTTTTGAGAGCCTAACGATCGCCCCTCTTTGTACTAGGCGATGCAGAGAAACTGCCAAACTTTTTCTGGAACGCTTGAAGACTTTTTCGAGATCAGCCGTTGTGAAATAGGATTGGGGAATTTTCTCAAGCTCTTGGATAAATTGGTAGTCGCTTATTCTTGTGGTAGCCATGATTTTAGCATTGCCCTTTCGTTTTTAGGTAGAAATTTAGGCATTTCTCTTTTGACGACCTTTGGATCGAAACCTTGAAAGTTTATTGAGCTATTCCCGCCGAGTTTTTGATCAATGAACCAGAGATCGAAAATGTCGCGCACTCTTTTTGGATTAATCGATAGCTTATCTTTTTTTATCCTTTCCAGAGATGCGACTTGGGCTAAGACGGTCAGAGGTGTCACACGGCTACTAAGAACGGTTAAATCGAAATCCTCGCCTTTTTTCCAGCTTATGTCTCCGATGCGAGTTGAGGCTTCGAACTTAATTGAGAAGTTCTGGGCCAAAAAGGACTCTTTGATCTGAAACAAGGCAAAGTATGTATTTTTCTTTTGGACAAGTTCTTTAATAGTTAGATTGTCGTACTCATGCTCAATAGATTTTAGGACCTGGTCGCATGCCTTTTTATCAAAATCGCCAGTCAAGGAAAAATCAAGATCCTCTGAAAAACGAGGACATCCATGAGCTAACCTCAGGGCTGTACCACCCTTGAATACAAATAAACTTCCCAGCTGACTTTCAAATAGTCTTTTTAAGACGATCATTTCATAATTCTCACGGACTATTTGTTCTAGTGGGATGTGGAGCGTTTTTTGAAGTTGGTCTGCAATTTGCTTGTTCATAGTAAATACCTGTTTTTGTTAATCTTAATTGAACTATTATGACTCGACTTGCTGTTTTTAGCAATGGTCAGGCACGGCATCTAAGAATAATATATCAGAGTTGGCGTATCCAATACTTTTTGAGGAAATAATGACGAACAAAAACACAAAACTAGTCTACATAAACCAAACCCTTGGCATGGGTGGGGCTGAGGTCTTTATGAGCGATCTTCTGGCTGGACTCCAAGAATCAGGTTTTGAGATTGTTAGCTTTAGCACTTCGAGGGATTTTTTGGCACTGCTGAAAGGTAAGGGTGTTTCTGGTCAGCGTCTGCCCGTGGTTCTCGATATTATTGGTGACTGGAAGGGTCTTGTTAAAGCCGTGGCTCTCTCCCCTTTTGGACTTTGGCAGTACTGGCGAGTGGTCCACAAACATCGCGACGTTGATGTTTTGCTTTACTCTGGCTTTGTCGAGAAACTTATTTGCTCATGGTTTGGATATTTTTATGGAATTCGTAGTATCTGGATAGAGTTTGGTCCTTTGGAGCCGATCTTTTCTAAATTTCTTTCTCTTCCGAAGTTTTTGTATTTTGCCTCAAAGCATTTGCCAGAAAAAATAATTGTGCCTTCTGAAAATACCCTTGATCATCTGAAGGCAGTGGGAATTTCATCAGAAAAACTTGTTCTTATTCCTTGTGGGAGGCCAGATGTTGCTCAGAACTTGAGAACTAGCCACAGCGCAGTGGGCCAAAAAATCGTTTGTGTCTCTCGCTTAGAGCCTGGCAAGGGACAGGATTTGCTTATTAAGGCTTTTAAGAAAGTTCATCAGAAGTTACCGAGTTCAACATTGACGATTGTTGGCGAGGGCGATTTCGCCGTTGAACTAGAATCCTTAATAAGAAAATACAAGCTTTCTAGATCGGCGAAGCTGGTTGGTAGAGTTCCAGACGCGCTTCGAGTCATGTCTGAAGCTGATTTATGCGTTTTTCCCTCTGTCTGGCCTTTAGAGGGTTTTGGCCTAGTGACAGTCGAGGCGATGGCTTTGGGAAAGCCCGTGGTTGCCTTTAATCACGGTCCTGGGAATGAGATTGTTGTTGATGGCGTGACGGGTTTGTTGGCAAAATCAGGGGACGTTAACGATCTGGAGAAAAAAATCATTCAAATGCTTGAAAATAAGACTTTGGCCAAGAAACTTGGCTCTGCTGGCAGAAAAAGATTTTTAGAGAAGTATCAGATTGACGGCTGCGTGAAAGAGTATTCAAAGTTTCTGATGTAAGGTTAACGTAAGGTTCGGCGGGCATAATTTTGTTAACAACAAATATGCCAAAGAGAGCTACAATTCAAGAATATATCGATGGAAGGCTGCAATTTCTTTCGGTTATGAAACAAAAAACGTCCAAAAAAGGACGTTAGTTGTTGTAAGATTGCTTCCAGACTTCGGATAAATCCTAATCGGTTTAGGGCTAGAGCCCCACAATCTTACTGCTGAAATTATAATACATTAGAGCCGTTTACTCCACCCCATACTTTAGCTCTTCAATCGCTGATTTTAGCTTAGATTTATCGACTAAATTGGGATCAAAAATGACAGTCGTAGTTGCCTTAGCATAGCTGGTGTTTGAGCTCTGCACACCGTCAATCTCTTCAAGAGTATCATCAATATTCATGCTGCAGCTGGTGCAGTGCATGCCGTCGATTTTGAAATTAGCAGTTTCACCAGTGGTTTTTTTCTTTAAAAAATTAAACATAGTTTTCCTTTAGATTACCTCCAGTGTGCCTGAATACATCCCCATGGAGCAAGTGTAGATGAACTTGCCGGCTTTGTTCGGAGT
>CAZPFX010000005.1:2945-49132 GCA_964586055.1 uncultured Pseudomonadales bacterium
CTGAATACATCCCCATGGAGCAAGTGTAGATGAACTTGCCGGCTTTGTTCGGAGTAAATGTTAGTGTTTGCGAATCCGTAGCTTTGAGCGAGGCTCTGACTCCGAATTCTTTGAGAATAAAAGACAAAGCGCAGGAATAGACACCGTTGCTAGTCAGAGTTAACTCTACCGGAATACCTTTTTTTACTTTTACATAGTCGGGGCTGTACCCCTGACTGAGGACCTCAATGTCAACGGTTTGGACGCCATTTGCTGTTGGTGTGGTGGCCACATTTGAAAACCTTTCATCGGAGAAAAAGTAAGTGATGGGACTGACAAGTTTATTAAGTGTTAAAGGTGAGTTTGTCACCAGAAGCACACCATTAATACTAAAGATGGCCATACCAACTAAAGCGTAGGCAGCGACTTTGGTGAATTTCTCATACCAGCCCTCGCTGAGCTTGGCTGTGGCGATGCCGATGAAAGCAAATAGTGGCATGGTGCCGAGGACAAAGAAGAACATAGTCAGAGCACCTTGGATTGGATTGCCGGTGTTAATGGCTAGGACTTCCATGGCTTGAGTAACGCCGCAGGGAATAAAGATGGTCATGAGTCCTAAGAGTACAGGAGCGAAAAGCGCGCGACTCTTGCTAGTATTTTTGATGTATCTTTGGAGAAATCGCGGTGGTTGAAAGGCAACGTATCGGAAGATGGGATGAACTCTGAGGAGATTCATGGCCGTGGCGAACATGAAAAGGGCCGTGAATGTTTGGAAGCCGAGCTTAACACCCAAGCTGAGGGTGATGGCAGAGCCCAAGATGCCAAGAAGAAAGCCGAGGATGGTATGGGCGACAAGTTTGGCGACGAGAAACATCACAACTGGCATCCAGTCGAGATAGTCGAAAGACTTAAGGCTGAATTTATTACCTTGAAGGTTTTTTAGATATTTTTGCTTTTTTTGTGCTTTCTTTATTTCTTTATCAGATAGAAGTTCGGAGTGTTCCTGGTCTTTTTGGTTAGCAATAACACTGGCGAGAAGTCCACCTTGAACAGCCAGACAAGCGAGTCCTCCAGTAGTTAAGCCAGTAAAAAAGATAATGAAAAAGTTCATATATTGAGTTTCCTATTGTAGCTTAGTGTTCCTGAGTCGAAGTGCATTAAATACGACACTGACACTTGAGAAAGCCATAGCTCCACCGGCCAACATCGGGTTTAATAATACACCCAAAAATGGATAAAGTGCGCCCATGGCGACAGGGATAAGCATGATGTTGTAGGCGAAGGCCCAGAAAAGATTTTGCCTGATATTGGTCATGGTGGCTTTGGAAAGTTTTAGGGCGACTGGAACAAGGCTAATATCACTTCTCAGAAGGGTAATGCCAGCAGATTCGATGGCGACGTCAGTCCCTCCGCTCATGGCGATGCCGACATCAGCTGTGGCCAGAGCTGGGGCGTCATTAATACCATCGCCAACCATGGCAAGGATTGGGAAGCGTTTTCTTAATTCTCTAATGGTTGCTTCTTTTTGGTCTGGAAGCACGCCCGCTACGAATTCTTCTATGCCAGCCTCCTTAGCAATAACTGCGGCAGTCTCTTTATTATCTCCAGTGAGCATAATGCTCTCGATGCCCATTTTTTTCAAAGTTGCCACGGTTTCAGCTGAGTTTGATTTCAGCGCATCAGCGATGCTGAGAATGACTGCTAGTTTCCCACCAATCATCATCGAGACAACCGTGTGGCCTTTGGCTGCCAGATTTGAGATCATTTCTTTTTGTTTTTTACTCAAAGAAAGATTTTTCTTATTTATAAGAGACTCATTGCCAACCAGAATTGACTTACCATTTACTGTTGCTTCCACGCCCCTACCCGGAACGTCGGTGAAGGATTTGACGACATATTTATTGAGAGTTTCGCCCTTAAGCTGACCATCAACATAGCTGACGATGGCTTGGGCCAGAGGGTGGTGAGAAAGTTCTTCTATGTCTTTAATAATTGAAAGAGCCTCGACTTTGTCTTTGTGGAAAATTTCTACATGCTGAACGGCTGGTTTGCCCTCAGTGAGAGTTCCAGTTTTGTCAAAAACAACAGCTTTGATTTTATTAGCAACTTCCAGAGCGCGAGCATCTTTGATAAGAATGCCGTTTTTAGCACCGACTCCCATACCAACCATGAGAGAGGTAGGTGTGGCCAGGCCAAGGGCGCAAGGACAGGCGATGATGAGAACATTAATCATGCTAACCAGGGCGAGCGGAAATGCTGGTTCTGGACCAAAAATCATCCAGACAGCGAAGGTCACAAGAGCTGTGACGATAACGATAGGTACGAAGTATGAGGCGATGGTATCGACTAGGGCTTGGATTGGAGGCTTGGATCCTTGGGCGGCCTTCACAAGTCTAATGATGCTGGCGAGCATTGTTTCAGAGCCAACCTTTTCTGCCTTGATCTGAATACTTCCCGACTGATTCATGGTGGCGCCAACAACTTTATCGCCCTTCTCTTTTGAGATTGGCATGCTTTCGCCGGTGACCATGCTTTCATCTACCGCTGACATGCCATCTATAACTATGCCATCGACGGGAATTTTTTGGCCGGGTTTGACTAAAACTATATCGCCAACTACGACTTGCTCGATCGGGACTTCGACCCAATTGCCATCTTTCTTGATCATGGCTGTTTTGGCTTGCAAATTCAGCAGTTCTTTAATCGCCGATGAGGTTCGCGCTTTAGCTCTGATTTCGAGATATTTTCCGAGCAAAATAAAAGTAATGATGGCGGCTGAAGCCTCAAAGTAGACATGTTGATCAATACCGTATTGGCTGAACCAAGAAGAGAAAGCCGTGACAGCAGCCGAGTAAAAATAAGCCACCGAGGTGCCCAAGGCAACCAGGGAGTCCATATTAGAGGAGCCATTTTTTAATCCTGACCAGGCGCCTTGATAAAAACGTTTACCCGCGATGAACTGAACTGGGGTGGCCAGAAGCCAGAGTAGCCATGGATTGCTTAAAAACATTGGCATGCCGGGAAGCATGCTTGAGATGAGAATTAGAGTAAGAACTCCGCTTAGATATAAAGTTTTTTTGAGTTTCTTGAGTTCGTTGTTTCGCTCTTTTTCAGCTAGATCAGCATTTTCGTTGCTTTCAAAATGGGCGGTATAACCGATAGATTTTACAGCTCTTTCGAGGTCTTTTTCACTTGCTTTTTTTGTGTCAAAAGCGACGGTCGCCTGCTCGTTGGCATAATTTACTGATGCCTCCTCTACCCCAGGAGTTTTCTTTAGCTTTCTCTGAATATTGCTGGCGCAGCTTGCACAATGCATGCCGGAGACGTGGAAGGAGATGGTGTTATTTTTGGGAGTAGGCATCGGGATCTTTCTGAAAAGTTTTTAGACAACCGCTGGCACAAAAGTAATACTCCTGTCCAGAATGTTGCGTTTGAAAACCAGCGGTTTTTGGTGAAATTCTCATATGACAAACGGGATCCTGTGCCAATGGAAGAAGATCTTGCATCTTGAGAGTTAGCTCTCCTGCAATGTTGCTTCCCTTGTTTTGTTCTATTAGAACTGAACGGAACAAATCGCTAGCTTTAATGATGTCTGGATTACTGATTTTATAAAACATCTGCTTGCCATCACGGCGACATGTGACAACATTCTCGTCTCTTAGAATCATCAGGTGTTGGCTAATGTTTGCCTGCGGTAGATCAAGCATAGTGTGAATATCACCAACCGGAAGTTCTTGATCGCGGAGCAAATGAATGATTTCCAGGCGCCTTGGATGTGCAATTGCTTTGAGTAAATTTGCCTGGAGCTCGAATATTTCAGAATACATATTCGTATATTAGAATATGTTTAGGGCCATTGTCAATGGGGTAGTTTATCTACTCCATGCTAGGGAGAGCCTCGCAGACCACTCCATCATTGTCTCCATCGAGCCCATGGACATCGTCCTGAAGACCGCCACATTGTTCAAACATTGCCTGAGCATCTTCTTGGTACTCGAAATTGTTACAGTTGAGTTTATCTTTACTGCACTCCCCGCCTATATCCCAGTTGCCATCAACAGTCTTTTCAACTTTTGATTCACTAAAAGAGCCCGTCTCAATTAATTTTCCAAGGTCCCAGTCATTTCCGGACACCTCTAAGCCAAGAGCTACGAGCAAGGCGATGAATAAACCTGCTAAGACAATGCGAAATTTGCCCCAGAATATGTAGAGGGCAGCCAAGATTGCCAATAGAACGACAATCACAATGACGCGAGCGTTCTTACTGCGGCGCAACCTTCCCAATTTGGTCGACTTCACATAGCCCTCAGTTTTTTCTTTTGTCATAGTTCCCTTCGAAAATTGATTGTGTTTAGTTTAGCACGAAATAAACTCTAGACCATGGCTTTTCTCAAGAAGTGCTGTACAATGGACTGCTTCGCCTATGAAAGACATAACACAAGACAAATTAAGAAATGTCGCCATCATCGCTCACGTTGACCATGGGAAAACTACGCTCGTGGACTCGATGTTAAAGCAGACGAGAACTTTCGCAGCTCACCAGCGTGAGAATCAGCAAACCACGATTATGGACTCTAACGACCTCGAGAGAGAGCGCGGAGTGACTATTCTTGCCAAGAATACTGCGGTTTTTTGGCATGAATACAAAATTAACATTCTGGATACTCCAGGTCACGCTGATTTCAGTGGTGAGGTAGAACGTGTTCTTAATATGGCTGATGGCTGTATTTTATTAGTCGATGCTGCAGAAGGTGTTCTATCACAGACTAGATTTGTATTGAGCCTTGCTTTGCAGCTCGGACTTATTCCCATTGTTATCATTAACAAGGTTGACAGAAAAGACCAGCGCGTCCAGGCAGTTGCCGCGGAAATTGATGATCTTTTCTTAGAACTTGCCACCAATGAATCACAGCTTACCTTCCCTCTTCTCTACGCTCGTGGTTTTGAAGGCATTGCCGGTAAAGAAATTTCTGAGAATCCAGATCACTCACTAAGCATTCCTGATAGTACCGATCTTACGCCTGTTTTTGAGGCGATTGTGAAAACAGTCCCCCATCCTGTCGGAGATCCAACTGGTCCCTTCCAGATGCAGGTGACAACCCTTGATTACGACGAGTACCAGGGCAAGTATGCCATTGGTCGCATCGCACGCGGAACTGTGAAAAAGGGCCAAAACATTGCCATGCTTCGCAAAGATACCACGGTCAAATTTGCTAAAGTAAAAAGTCTCTTCGTTTACCTTGGTTTAGAGCATACAGAGGCAGAATCGGCTAGCGTTGGCGAAATTATTGCTATTTCTGGTCTCGATGATCCACATATCAGTGACACTTTGACAGACGCGGAGCACCAGGACGCCTTGCCGGATTTAGAGATTAGTGAACCAACAGTGAAGATTCAGCTTTCAGTCAACACTTCCCCATTCGCGGGGCGCGAGGGCGAGTTCTCTACTTCACGACAGCTCAGAGAGCGCTTAAAGAAAGAGCTAGAAACCAACGTCGGACTAAAAACTCTTCCAGGTGATTCTGGAGATCGCGTGACTTTAATTGGTCGTGGTGAGCTGCATTTGTCAATTCTTGTTGAAACCATGCGACGCGAAGGTTACGAATTTTCACTTTCACGACCTGAAGTGATGACTAAATCCATTGATGGCGTCCAGAGTGAGCCATGGGAATACGTCACTATTGATGCCCCGGAAAGTAGAACTGGTGTGATTACCAGCAGTTTGGCACAGCGCAGAGGTATTTTGATCGCTATGCAAAACACCCAGCAAGGAAATCGCTTTTCATATGAAATTTCTACGGCAAACTTAATTGGCCTTAGAAATGAATTGATGACTACAACTTCTGGAGAAGCAGTTCTTAACAGCTCTTTTCTTGAGTTCCGTCCGCTTTCTACTCGCGTTGAAAGTATCAGAGGTGGAGCTTTAATCGCTCACGAGACTGGCACGGCAACAGCCTACTCTCTTGAGAAGGCACAGGAGCGAGCCAATATGATAGTCGACCCCGGTGAAGAGATTTATGCGGGACAGGTGGCTGGAATTCATAAACGCGCTGAAGACATCGTTATGAACGTTACTAAAGGAAAAAAACTTACCAACATGCGCGCTGCAAGTGCTGACATGATGGTAACGCTCGCACCTGCTTGGAAACCATCTCTTGAACAGTTCATGACTCTCATTGCTGAGGACGAAATGCTTGAGGTCACACCGTTGAATTTGCGACTGCGTAAGAGGCAGTTGGCGAGATAGGTTTTCCAATATTTTAGTTTTAGAATTCATGAAAATCGGCCACAGATTTTCCGCCGTCTACGACGATTGACTGTCCATTAATATATGAAGCCTTGTCGCTAACCAAGAATGAGACAACGTTGGCAATTTCATCTGTTTCACAAACTCGTTTCATTGGATATTGCTTGGCGACACTTGCATACCATTTCTTGAGTTCATCGGCAGATCTGTTGTTTTCAGAGTTAGCAATTTTGACAAAGCCCGGAAGCACAGAGTTAATTCTAATTTTTGGTGCAAAGTCAGTTGCTAATGATCTTGTCAAAGCGTCGATAGCGCCCTTCGAGACTGAATAGACACTAAAGTTAGGTAGAGCAATAAAACTTTCAATAGAAGAAATATTTACAATAGAGCCATTCCCCGATTTAATAATTTCTGGAATTGCATATTTTGACATGAGAAAGTAGCCATTTAGATTAACGTTCAATGTTTGTTGCCAGTCTTCTTCTGAGATTTCAGCAATATTTTTGGCCATTCCTGGACTGTAGAGGGCAACACAGTTGACCAAAGCGCTAACTCCGCCAAATTTATCGACTGCCGTAGCGACTATGCTTTTGACATCTTTGACAACGGTAACATCTTTTCTACAGAAAATTGCTTCTCCCCCATTTTCTCTTATGATCTCAGCTGTTCTTTCACCCATTTCCCCAAGATCAACCACTACAACTTTATAGCCATCACGTGCTAATTGAATAGCGACGGAACCGCCAATAGATTTTCCGCCAGATTTGTAGCCCATAGCACCACCGGTGACAATGGCAACTTTGTTATTTTTGTTCATACAAGCATGGTATCAAAAGAATTTTTTTATTACCGAGGTAGATTTTTCTAGATACTCTCGATGGAGTATTTGTCATTTTCGACTAAAAGATATTGATCGTCGGTCAGTAACACAAGCTTGTTACCCATTTTGTAGGCATTTTTCATGAGTTTTGTATATCGTTCTTTAAAGTTGTTTCCGCCCCAATGAGGGAAAATAATTATATCTGTGAGACCAAGCGCATCATAACTGTGAAGACTTGGCGCCTTGGTCGCGTCGTCAATATCAGCGGCAAGCTCGATGCTTGGTCCAGCTACAATTGAGCCGGCGCTAGAACCACCATAGATGACTCCTCTCTTAACATATTTATCGATCATTTTTGAAAAACCACTCTTATTCATTTCTTGCAGTAGATAAAAAACATTGCCCCCAGAAACAAAAACAAAGTCAGTGTTGTCGAGCATCTTCCTTACTTCTCCTGGTGTTTTTCCCGTGAGAGTAAAGTCAGTGACTGGGAATCCTACATCTACCAGAGATTGCCTATCATCTTTAAGCCACTGGAGACTTCCCTCTTCTACCTCAGCTGCAGTTGGGATAAAAGTCATTCTTAAGTCTTGAGTTTTTTTGGGTAAGTGCTGAACAAAATGTTTGGTTGTGAAATTGGAGCTTGAGGTGAGGATGAGCATAATATTGTTTTATTTTTTTATCTTAATTTCTCAACATCAATTAACACTTGCGCCGCATGTTCAGCAGGTTTGACTTTTTCATAGTGTTTGACGATTTCTCCGGTGGGATTTACTAGAAATGACTCTCTTACAATGCCACTGAAGGTTTTGCCAAACATGATTTTTTGTCTCAACACCCCATAAAGTTTTGCCACTGATTTATCCGTGTCCGAAAGAATAGGGAAAGGTAAATTGTGTTTTTCTGCGAATTTTTTATGACTCTCTGTAGAATCGGCAGAGATGCCGAAAACTACAATTCCTTTTTCTTTGAGATCTCCCCAGCTATCGCGGAAAGTACAAGCTTCCTTGGTGCAACCAGGAGTGCTGTCTTTGGGATAGAAATAAACAAGCACCCAAGAGCCAAGATATTTTTCTAGACAGTGTTCGGTATTATTTTGGTCATTCAGACAAAAGAGAGGGGCTTTTTTCATCATTTTACTTTCAAGTACATAAATACATGGCCTTCATACTTTTATTGTCGCGCTAATCTTTCTTAAGAACTAAAAAATGTTAGTTCTTAAGAAAGTGCGTTGATGTAGTCGCTCATCACGTGAGCATCGCTTTTTTTTGGTGTGCGGATGGAAACAGGACTTGTTATCTGTGAGGCTCAGTTGGTAAGTGTTTGTCATTGATCTTCTGAGTGAATAGTGAGCAATTTTATCCATTTTTGCATTTCATTAATTTTTTGATATTCTTCATGACTAAGTACCTCACAACTTGCCATCTTTTCAATTAATACTTCTATAGTCATTTTTCGGTCAGAGATCATTGCCAAAAACTCAGGACTGATATCGCCAGACCACCTTGTATACGGTAGAGCTTTGAAAATACCTCCTGTATTATGTTGACATTGAATTGTTCTGTCTATTATAACGACTGCTTCGCCAATAGATATGTTATCCGACCATATCTGCTCTCCACATTCAGCGATTATTTGCCAAGCTTTTCCGCCAAAATTATCTCCCCAATTTTGTTGAAAGACATACCTGGCTCTTCTGAAGAATAAACGAGCCTCCTCTGAATCGCTGTTGGAAAAAAAAATTTTTCCATATGGTAAATAAGCAATCTTGTCTGCACCAACTTTAGCTTGGAATCTCAGCTCATCTCTAACAATTTGATGCAAATAAAATCTAAGCTCACTTATTGCTTCAGCAATTGAATTTTGACAGAACTCTGTTAGTTCAGTAATTTTTCGCAGGTCTTCTCTTCTGATCTCTCTTGATAACATGCCATATAGATTGTTGACGCCCTCAGTTCTAGCTTTTTCAATAGTCATAAGTTCATTATGCATCTCTGCAGCAAGTATGAATCTAAAAACAAGTCTTCTAACATCAATTATGTGAAACGCACGCTCGCTGATGCTTTTGTTTTTATCAGCAGCTCTTTTCGCTATCTGTATTTCTATATTTCTAGAATCTATTTCAAAGTCATCAGGAATATTTTTGATGCATGATATTGCTTCTTTACAAGTAGCGAAATTACCTTTTGTGTAATGCTGCCTAATTTTTACAAGAAGCAAATCATCTAGCTCATCTCTGCTCGTAACCAGCACTCCATCTCTGATTTTAATCCATCGACATAATGCGAGAAAGTTGTCTGTGTTGATAAAAAATTGAGTTAAATGGTTGTCTGAACCGAACTGCATTGCTGCAAGATTGATACTATCCAAGTAAGGAGTGCTAGGAAGGTATCCGATAAAGTACATAATTTTTGATCCCACTCTTTTTGCCAACATGTCAATATGACTTTCACTTAAATATTTACCAATGAAGTCAAGTTTTGACAAAATAAGATCAAATATCTCCACTTCGTCATCGGCTAATATTTCAGCACTTTTGAATATAAGATCTACTACTTGTCCTTTCCCCAAGGTGCTTAATTGTTTGAAGTTATAATCAAGTGATTCTAGGGAAATTTTCCAGCCATGCCTATTTTTTCCAAGTGTTTTCGAAAAGATGCGGATAAAATTTTCCTCACTAAATTCAGCATTCGTCACAATTTGTAACTCCGGATATCCACTATTATTTTGTAAAAATTTTCGAATTGAATCTGGTGAAAATTTCATTGAATATCTTAGAATTGACTCTGTTGAGTCACCATATTTACCAAGAATTTGAATTAATAAATCATCGCTTAAATTAACGTATTCTCTGAAACTCAACAATTGATCAATCAGAGGAACCCTATCAAAGCCACTTTTGGGCTTAAATAAATCCTCAATTATTTGTCTAAAATCTTGTTTAGTCTTGGTGGCTGCTTTTAGGAAGACTGGGGTGGTAATTAGATAAGGATCTTCTTCAATTATCAGTCTCCAGAATTCTCGGCAATTAGAGTTTCCTGTAAAACTTTCCATTAATGTTCTTCTTTGATTAGCTAGTCTTGAAAGTATTTCATCTGATCTTTCAACTATACGCCACCCATGCCCATTCTCAATTTGTGTTCTAACCTCACTAATATTCAGTGGAAGTGAGAAAGGTGCGGCTTTCCTTTCCAGTTCAGTATTTTTTCCAATCATATAATTTCTTTACTAAAGTTATTTGAATTTATTACGTCACCAACTTTTTTAAGATTCTAAATTTCATCAGAAATAAAATGATGAGGAAGCTTGTCGCAGTGATTATAGTCCAGTGAGCGATGTTGCCCTGGAGTAAACCTATTAAGTTTGGATGAAAGATGATTTTTTCGATTTCTAGAATCACGCCGTGAATTAGAAAGACACCAAAGCTGGCTTTAGCTAACACAGCTAAAATGCTCTTAAGTTTCTGGGACATTTTTACAAAATATTTTTCGAAGTATTGGAAGAGTAGGAAAACACTCATGGAGGAAATGACTATGAGCGGTGCGAAATATGACATGAAGATTGAGTTCGTGTCTTGGCTACTTTGTACCAAGGCGAAAGTCCAGAGGATTGTGGCAATGGTAGTAAATGAGGTGAGAACAAATGTTTTCTTGGTGAGTTTTATTTTAGTTAATAACCAGCCGGTCAGCATGTAGCCACTGTAGTAAATGGTCTGTCTGACCAAGCCATTATCGACCGAGATTGGGAACGCCATCGTGTTTCTGAGGTACGGGAGAAAGCTAACAGCCAGGAACCACAGAGATACAAGGTAAGCCACATGTCTTTTGCCACCCTCTTTGACGATAATTCGAAAGGTGGGTACCAGTAGGTAAAGACAAAAGATCATGGGAATAAAGGTAAATTTGGCGGAAAGTATTTCTGTGTATGTTCTTAGCGACTCCAACGGTGCGGGAAAATTTATCCCGTTAGTGATGATGAATAAAACCAGTGCCCAAAATAACCAAGGTCTAATGATTCTTTGAATTCTTTTATTAAAGAAAGTGCTGGCAGCTTCTTTTTTTGGCAATAGCAAAGCGCCGCTGATCATTACAAAAAGTGGTACCGCAGTGCTGGCAAGGGTGATCAATAAGAATGAGCTCGATTCTGCAATTCCGTTTCCAGTTGGGAGTTTAAAAGTGTGCAAGAGAACGACGAGCGAAATCGAAAAAATACGAAGTACGTCTGCCCAAACAAGATGGTTGGAAGCTAAGCTTTTACTACTAATTGATTTCATAAAGATTTACTGCATCGTTTTTAAAGACGCTTTTGAGAAACGGGTAATTGACTTCCCCCTCTTCTCTACCAGCATAAACATACTGAATATTATTATCAACTAAAAATTTCTTGGCCTCTTCCTCGCTCATCTCTCCAGAATAAAATTGGTTAATTTTTTCTTGTTTCTCTTCAGCTTTTGGAGTTTGTAACAAATGCCCAAAGTAGACGCGGGAGTTGGTGTTGGCGGGAATTTGATTTCCCATGTAATAAAAAGTAAGAATTGTCGAGTCTGGAGGCAACTCATCACGAATAAAATTCAAAGTGGATCGTTCAGAATTTGACATGTAGTACCAAGGATTTTCATTCTTTATGTCTTTAATTCTCTCAGTGAAGATTTGGATGCTGGTCATGGAGACTAGTAGTAATAAGTTTCCAAGTAAAAGGTTTTTGGCAGCCACCCTCTCTTTGGGAAAGTAGCGCTGGCTTAGATATCTGACTGTGAAAACAGCCAAAAGAGCCAAGGGCACATAAAGTCCCCTAAGGAAAAATCTAGAAAGACCAATGGGTATTAGTGATAGAGAAAAAGAACAAAGCACCCAGATGCTTAAAAAAGTTTGGATTCTTGTTTTGTTTTTAATGAAAATAAGTTGATAAATAAATAAAATTAGTATTAGCCCGTAGCCAAAGATAAAAGATAAAATACTTGGGTGAGAAAGAGATTGAGAAACTACGCTGGAAAAACTTGAATTCTCACCTAGGTTTAAAGCCATGCCAAGAACGGCGGTAATTCCAAGAAAAATCGTCAGTATCCAAGTTTGCCACTCTCGATTTTTAAAGCTTAATTGACCATAAGTTATCCAAAGATAAATCCCAGTAGTCAGGAAGTAGATAGCAATATTGTAAGGATAAAAAATTAATGAAATTACAAGACTTATCTGCGCTGCTATTTGCCAACGGATTTGCTTTTTTTCAAGCCAAAAATAAAAGCCAAAAAGAGCAAGAAAGAAAGCTGATAAAGCGACGCCTTCATGAGCTCTCTGAAAAGCGCTATGGAGTGTTATCGAGGTCATTGTGGCATCGATAGAATCTTGACCGATGTGAATAAGAAATCCAAGGCCGCCGCCCAAAGACATAATCAGAACAGCGATTAAGCTATCTTTTCTGCGATCTAATATTTTCTTTGTTGAGAATGCCAGCGTTCCGACTAGAAGAAATGTGATCGCAGAAGCAAAAGCATGGAATAAGAAAAATGGATTAGTTTTAGGAAAAACCATTCCAATAGTTGTGTAAACTGGGTAATAAAATATTGGGTGATTCGGCTGAGAAGTATAAGTATTCTCCAAAAGAAAGCTATGATGTTGACCCCAGCTGATTGCTGAGACATAGACATTTATATCCCAGGGATCGAACCACGATGCTTGGCCTGTGAAAGACATGCCTTCGGGAGTTTGTTTCATTGCTAGCCAATTTGGAAATGAGTTGAGAAAAATAACTATGGTACTGATAAAAATTATGCTTAGAATTGAAATGATATTTTTGTGAAAGAAGTTTTTCAATTTGGCTCCGGATAGGTCCAAAACTTTGCGTTTTCTGGGGAGAATTCTTTTCTCTCATTCACGGGAAGTAGTTTAATAACTTGCAAAGAATAGCCTCCGCTATCAGTTCGTATCGTCTCTACAGATTCGACATTTTCACTATAGTATTCGTACAAATGAATATTGGCGGCGATCGAGAGAACTACATAGTCAGTCTCATCTAGAATTTTGTTGTAGACATCTTTATCTATCGGTTCTGTTGGGGGCGAGTTTGGCGTTTCTCTTAGATCCAAGTCATGGCGATTCTTGATCAGATAAAAATAAGGGTCTGGAATACTGCTTAGAAGAACGCGAGAATTTAGCGGTAGCGCGTCTGAAACTTTTGCTGAAAGGGGCGTGTACTGCGATCTGTTAATTGCCGATTCTTGTAGGGTCCTGAAGTAAATGAAAGAATTTGGGAGAAATAGTATGGGCAATAATACAAGCGCCAATACTTGCTTCTTTTTCCAAAGCCAAAATATATTATCGGTTGCAGTCAAAGCCCCAAAAATTGGAATGTATATTACGTACCACATTTCCTTGAGAAGAATGGCTAAAGTAGTGCTAATTATGGTCAGAAAGAAAAGTAATCTGTATTTGGTTTCTGATAGTCTCTTTGTCACTACAGTTCTTATAAGATAAGCAACATTTGAAATGAGATATACGAGCAACACCCAGCGTTGCTCTGGTGAAAACTGCAGTAAGCGCCAGACATATATATCACTGAACTCTTTTCGATGCATTTGTAGCTGATTCTGTAGAAGGAAACTATTCCAGTCGGGAGAGACGCTTATTAGCCATAGAGATATTCCTACGAGTGATGGAGTTGTGAGAATTAAAAGACCAGTAATTTTCTTTTTTAGAGTTGTATTTAAAAATAAAATATTTAGACCAATTGGAATAGCAAAGATTATTCCCGTCGGATGAGTTAGGCATGACAAAGCAATAAGTACACCACTTAAGAGGTTAAAAAGATGGCGCTTTTGTTCAAGAAAGTGGAGGTGAAGTACGATTGAGACAACACCTAGGACGATTGTCAAGATCTCCATTCTTCCCACCATAGATGCTATTTGAAAATAGTGATCTAAAATTAGAAAAAGCATCGTCAGAACGCCAGCCCATCTCCAACCCGTAATTTTTTTTGAGATTAGAAAAACGCACGGAAGAATGATAAGGGCCAAAAGGAGTGAAAAAATTCTCATACTTAGAATACTGGCGCCGAAGACTTTGAAAAATGGCACTAATGAATAAAAGTAAATTGGTGGATACCAAAAAGCTTTAATTTCTACACTGGGAATAAAGTCTCTAAAAAGTGTGGTGCTCAATTTGCTTCCGGCCATAAGTCTTGATGTCATATCAAAGTAAATAGCTTCATCCATGAATGGGGCAAATTTCGTAAATAAAAGTAGAAGGGAGCTGAATATGAAGAATACAAATATGAAGACAGCCACTACCTTTGGTGAAACTGAGAAGTCACTTTCGATCTTCATAGATACTTCCACCAAATATTGGTCAAGTCCTTAATGCTTTGGATTATGAGTTTGAAATTAGTATTTGAAACCCCAGCCGTTCGGTTCGGAAAGTGAGATGGAATTTCTAAATATTTAAATCCTTTTTTTGTTAGCAAGGCGGTTGTTTCTGCTAAGACTAGGTAGTTTTTGGTCACAAGCTTGGTTTCCAGCAGTGCTTCGATTGCTGCTACGGGATAGGCTCTGTAGCCATTTGTATTATCTGACAGAGGACTTTCAAGAATTAGGCGAATGGAGGAGTTGGATAAATAACTAAAAATTGTTCTAAATTTTGACCAACTAGTGATGCTAGAACCTGATAGGTAGCGCGAAGCGCAGACCACGGTGGTTGGAGTGATCTTGCTTATCATGGCTGGTAGAAGCTCTGGTTCGTGGGAGTGATCAGCATCCATTTCGATAAAAACCTTGCTTAATAATTTTTCATGAGCGAAACGGAAGCCTCTCAGTGCGGCCGCTCCCCGACCCTGTTTTCCAGTTCCACGAACCAAGCTGACATTATTTTCTTTAGCAAAGTTTTCCTCTACAATTTTTGCAGTGCCGTCTGGTGAGTTGTCATCGACGATTACAACTTGGGCGCCAGGAACTACTTGAAGGATCTCTTTAACAAGTGATGAAATATTTTCTGCCTCATTAAACGTCGGAATGATAATGGCGACGTGAGAATACTTCATCTGAAAAATTCATGAATAGTTTCTGGGAGATATTTCAGGTCTGATCGACTTAGGTCTTGATGCATGCCAAAATAACAGCCAGCTTTAGTGCAGTACTCTGCAATTGGGAGATTTTCTTGAGAAAAGCTGAGGTTTTTATAGACAGGCTGGCCTAGAATTGGCAGCAGTGGTCTCGTCTCAATACCCCTAGCTTCTAGGTGGAGCATGAATTTTTCGAGCGACCAGCTTGGATTTTTCAAAGTATGCGGGGTTAACAATATGGGAAAAGCTAGTAGCGTGTAGTCTTGATCTTTTTCGAATTTTGGCAATTGTAAAAATTGGTCCAAATCTGAAAGCTTCTTCATTAAATACTCTGTATTTTTTTGCCTTTTATTAAGAATTTTGTCAATGTCTTCTAGCTGGGAAAGTCCTACGGCAGCCTCAAACTCTGATAAGCGATAACTGTAGCCAAGGTGTTCAAAAGAAAATCTAGCTTGAATTAAAGATGCTAGCTCTTTTTTTGTTGCCTTGTCATCGTCGTCGATAGAAAGATAACTAGTGTTTCGGCCGTGATTGATTAAACTTTGCATCAGTTCAGCCAGCGAGGAGTCATTCGTAGTTATAATTCCTCCAATGCCAGTAGCGATGAGATGGGCTGAGTAAGTAGAAAAGGCGCTAGCGATACCAAAGCTTCCCACCTTTTTCCCCTGATGAGAGGCGGCTAAGGCCTCACAACAGTCTTCAATGATTAAAAGCTTATGTTTCTTGGCTATACCAACTATCTTATCCATTTCAGCGGGCCTACCAAATACATGGACAGGAATAATGGCGCGGGTTTTTTTGTTTATTTTTTTTTCGAGAAGGCTTGGATCCATGTTGAAAGATGACTGATCTACGTCGACTAAAACGGGCTTGAGTCCAATCTGGATAACGACATTGATAGTAGCAACGAAAGTCACCGCAGGAACAATAATTTCATCCCCGTCATGCCATTTGTATCGAATTTTCAGAGCAGTGAGAATTGTGTGCAGGGCCGCAGTGCCACTGTTGCAAACAATACCTTGGGTGCACTCATGAAGCTTAGCGAACTCATGCTCAAATTTTTGACAAAATGGTCCGTAACTAAGCCGCTTGGTTTTAAGAACTTCAGAAACATAGCGCTTAGTCTTGGCAGAAATATAAACTGATCCTAAAGGCACATTTTGCATTAGAAGTTATAGTACCGCTAGTTGGTAGGGTTGACTACGTGGAGTTGGTTAGTTATTCGTAGCGCAAAGCGTCGATGGGATTAAGCTTGGCTGCTTGGCTAGCAGGATAGTAGCCAAAGAGGATGCCGACGCCGATAGATACTCCACACGACAAGAGAATTGAGGATGCCTCAACAACGAATGGAATGCCCATGGCGTTAGATGCGATGTAAGACACCGCCATGCCGATGAGAATACCAATAATACCCCCGCTTATAGTAAGAACGATTGCTTCAATCAAGAATTGAGCCAGGATATTTTTGTTTTTTGCGCCAAGGGCCTTGAGAAGACCAATTTCTTTTGTTCGTTCAGTAACGGTCACTAGCATGATGTTCATAATGCCGATGCCACCGACGACGAGTGAGATGGCAGCGATTCCAGATAAAAGTGCGGTAAGAGTGCCAGTGACAGTGCTGATGGTGTCTATAAAGCTTTGTGAGTTGCGGACGTTAAAATCAATGGCTTCAACATCAGTAATGTTATGGTTGTCCATGAGTAAGGCTTCAATGTCATCGGTGGCTGTATCAATAAGCTCTGTCTCTGAAACTAGAACACTAATGCTATCTAGATAGGTTTGTCCAAATAAAAGAGTTTGGCCCGTCGTAATGGGAATGTATGCAGAGCTGCTGTCCGTCAATACACCAACAACCTGAAAAACTATGCCGTCGATTCTTACTGTTTTTCCAATCACGTACTCATTCGCCTCTTCGCCGAAGAGTTCTTCAACAATTTCATCGCCTAGAACCACGTCTTTGGAAGAAATAAGCACACTGTCTTCATCGAAAAATTTTCCAGTGGTAAAGTCGAGCGAATTAATTTCAGAGTAACTAGCATCAACTCCAGAAATTTGAGCAGACGTTGCTTCACTATTTGCAGTGATTGTTTTATTTTTCCCTGCCATTCGACTAACTGAAAGTACATTCACTAGTTTCTCAATATCCTCTGCATCGGAACTAACCAGAGTTGTAACAGTGCTACTGCTTTGGCCAGGACCATGCCTAAGTTTTCCTGGAGAGATAGTGAGGACGTTGACGCCAAAGGAGCTAATATCGCTGACGATAGAGGCAGTTGATCCTGCTCCAAGAGACATAATGATGATCACTGAGGCAATGCCGATGATAATGCCAGACATTGTTAGAAGTGTCCGCGCAATATTTCGTCGCAACGCTTGGAAGGCAAGTAGTAGTAGCTCGTCAATTTCCATCTTTATTTCTTTGTATTCTTATCGCTTACCAACTCACCGTCTTGAAGCTTGATAACTCTTTTGCCAAAGTTTGCAATATCCTGTTCGTGAGTAATGACAATTATGGTGGCACCTTGTTTATTCAGTTTGACTAATGTGTCCATGATTTCGTGAGCTGTGATAGAGTCTAGATTTCCAGTTGGCTCGTCGGCCAAAATAATGCTTGGATTCATAACCAAAGCTCTGGCGATAGCGACTCTTTGAATTTGTCCGCCCGACAAATGGTTTGAAAGGTTGTGAGCCTTATCCTCTAGATTTACCAATTTTAGTTTTTCCATCGCTCTCTGCTCTCTCAACTTCTTGTCAACATTGGCATACATCATTGGTCTTTTGACATTCTCGAGTACGGTGGTGCGAGCTAACAAATTAAATGATTGAAAAACAAAGCCAATTTCTTGATTGCGAATTTCGGCCAGCTCGTCACTATCATACTTACTAATATTTTTATTTTTAAGCAAATACTCACCCGTTGTGGGTACGTCTAGTGCTCCCATGATATTCATGACCGTAGATTTTCCGCTACCGGATGGACCCATGATGCTGAGGAAGTCTCCTGGGAAAATGCTAAAACTCACGCCTTTTAGAGCCTGGTACTTAATGGGTCCGGTGACGTATGTTTTAGTGATATTTTTGAACTCAATGAGAGGCTTTTTTTTTGACATTACTTGCCGCCTGCTCCACCGAAAAGCCCAACACTTGATTTCTTTTCTGAGTCGCTAGAGCTTTGGCTTATAATTATTTCCTGATCAAGCTCTAGGCCAAACACAACCTCAGTCATTGATTCGCCCTCAATACCAATCTCTATTGGCATATAAAGTGGTTCGCCAGTTTTTTTGCTGAGAATTTGTACGGCTTTACTACCTTGGTATGGCTTGATAGCTGAGTTAGGGACAACTAAAACGTTGTCTTTACTCTGAGTAGTAATGTCAACCTGAACTGTCATGGCTGGTCTGATGGCTGAGCTTGGCTCAGATAGCACCAGATAGATATTGTAGGTAACTACACCTGAGTTTTCAGTGCCAAACTCATCTACTCTTTTCACTACAGCATCAAATGGAGTGGTACTGAGAGCATCAACGCTCACCTTCGCAAGTTGTCCTGGTTCTATTGTGACTACACTAGCTTCACTAACTGTCAGTTTTACCCAGGTTTCTACTGCCGAGCCAATTACCATGGCATTTTGACTTGCTGTCACCTCTTGTCCGGGTGAAACGCTGAGATTGGCTATCGTTCCACTAATTGGCGCTGTGACCTTACCATCTATGGTCGCTTGGTATGAAAACCACGAACTACTGACCGCTGCTTTAGCCTGAGAAATAATGGCATCCTGATCTAGGTATTTTTCTTCTGCGGCTAGCCAGTCTCTATTTGTTTGAATGTAAATTGGATCATCTACTGATAGTTCTGTATCAAGTGACTTTGACTCAAATGACTCGTGAGCCGCCCACATAGCGGATTCATTGGAATTTTTTGTTCTCTCTGCTGTGTCAAGATTATTTTTGGCAGTTAAGTAGTTTGAGTATGCTCGCGATCTATCCTCTGCAGTCGCACCGCTGGTGACTTCAAAAAGTGCTTGGCCGCGCGTTACTGTGTCGCCATTATCAACGTAAATTTCAGAAACCACCCCAGTAATTGTAGAGGTGACATCAGTCTTACCTGTGCTCATGATTTCTCCAGTCTCTGAAACTATCTCTTCGACAGAGCCCATGGCGACTGCTCCAGTTTTGTAGGTGATTTCAGCGCTGCTATCTGATTTGGGTATTAGTAAATATATCGCGACTATCACCACCCCAACGAGCAGTATTTTTTTCAGCAAAGAAATTCTTTTGAACCAATTCCAAGCGTTAGTTATTTTTTTCATTCTTTTGCACCTCCACCGTGCCCACCGGTAATCATTCTTAGTATTCCTGGACCACTCCCATGCTCACCACCATCAGAAAAGTTGGGACGCTCTTCCTCTAGTTTCTTTTCGATTTCTTCATCAGAAAGTCCCTGCGCTTTCCAACTTTGGATAGATAATTCACGTTGTTCTTCCATTGCTGCAAAACGAACACTCCTTTGTTTTTGGGCTTTGTAGTAATTAAATCCTAGGAATATGGCTAAGGCTAGAACTCCAGCGCCCACCCACAACAACATTTTTTTCTTTGAATTCTTCATTAAAATCTTCTCCAATTAATACTTGGAACACATGTAATACGAACTAAAATATTTTTTCTTTCAGAGAAACCATTTTACTCTGCAAATTGCGCTTCGTGTTGTCGTTTTTCTTCCATTAGTCTTATCTTATCCGATATTGTCGATCGTAAGTACCACCAGGCTTGATTTGGATGTGATAGGCATTGGAAGATTTTTGTTGGGCAGTGTGGGGCAAAATAAATTGTTGTTTGTTCAGAAAATTCCCCGTTGGAAATAGTGATTTTAGTTTTCAAGGCAGTGTCATTTTCAAAGTCAATAAACTGCATACCATTACTACCATGCTGTTCGTGAATTGTTATTTTTGAAATTTCAGCTTCGGTCACAACGCTCGGGTACTCTCCCAAAAGCACTGGCTGATCGTCGGAGTCTTTGGGGAAAAGTACCAATCGAACAGGGTTGCGTCCCGCAATTGCATAGTCGTTATTTACGAAGACATAACTATTTTTTGCGTTCAATGGTTTCATAGTTATCTCGGGGAACAGCAATGCAGAATATTTTTTTCTTATTGTTGATAGATCAAAGTCATTAATAAAAGGCGAAAATTTTATAAAGTCCCCCACTTCATTTTTAGAAAAACCCCATAAGACCTCATTGTCACCGTGCCAAGATAAGTTGGCAACTTGATCATGATTTTTATGAAGTAGAAAGTCTGATGATCTAAATCTAGCTATTTCGCTTTGGTCTTGAAAATATACTATATTATTATTCTCTTTTTTCACTTCAACACTCCCGTTTTCTCCCAGTATATTTATTCCCACAGGTGTACCCAGTTCTTCAAGGCGGTTAATGAGTGAGTCGTTATGGACAACTAACGAATCTTGGTTTTTCGTATCGATTCTAGAGCCATCGATGATGAATGGCACAACCCACCAGCCAAGCTTTTCTGAAATATCATTCAGGTATGGATCTTCAAACCTTGAATCGTAGAGACGAAGGTCGGTCAGCGATAACACTCCCCCGCTCAGTCTGAGCCTGGCCCTATATGTGTTTGTGGTTATCCACCAAGCTTTCTCACCTGGATTTTCAGAAGAATTGCCGCCATAAATCTGAACGTCATTGTTATTATTAGATCTTAACCAATCTTCGAAATTTTCCAGCGTTGCTACTACATTGTTTTCTGCTTGCCATTCATTCACAAATTCAAGCTGCCTAAAGAACTCTTCATGAGAGTCTTGACCCATTGAATTTTCCAAACCAATCAGCGCGAAAGTATAGTTTCCCAACTGATTGTGTGCCTGGGTAAATAGATGTTCGAAGTAGTCGAGACCTGCGTGCCTAAAAGCGTAGTCATTTGGCTGAGATGTATACGAGCTCGATCGATCTCCGTAGTTAAAGACAGGATCCATAATTGTTTGTCTAACTATGAGAGGTTGGGAAAAATTTCCTTGTTCAGGAACCAAAGCCCAGTTATCTGATGGCCAGTATGGATACTGCATAGGGCCGCCGTAGAGAGTGTATGAATCTGTGCCAAATTGTTCGCGAGTTATTTGATGAACCATGACTCCATATTGTTTTTTTAAGTACGCGAGTGACCAGGGATCTATCATCCACGATGACGAAAAAGAGGGGTAATGGCCCAGAGCTTCCCTAAATTGCAACATGTGTGTATCAATAAGTTTTTTTCTATCTGCTTGAGAGTAGCCAATGAGAAACACATTTTGGGCCTCGTACCATTGATCAGGTTTTCCTTTATATATAACCTCAGCTTGAGTAGCTAGTTCGGGGGTAATCTCTAAAAGAGCTCCATAGCTGAATTGCGGATACTCTTTTGCCAAACTAACAAATTCATGGTTTTCTAAGGCATCAATTCTCAAGGCAAAATTGGCTGATAGATTTAGTTCTGCAAGTTTTTCAAGTTGTGTTTGAAAATTTGCGACAGATCCCACATCACAGCATTCCTCTCCACGGACTTGGTTGAGGATTATGGTGAAGTGCTGTTGATCAGTTGCGAAGATTTTTGAGGGCGATGCTAGTAGAAAAAGGGCTAGGAGAAAGGCCAGAAGTTTTTTCATTTAACTGCCTCTAACACTTTTTTCGCATCCACAGAACTAAAAATTTTAAGATCAGGAATTTTTGTGAGTGGTACCCACTCTGCCATTTCAGCGTATTTTTTTTCGTTTTCGTCAAGATATTTTGTTGAAAGCTCACCGCCAATGACTTTGCATTCATAGAATACGTGGATTGAGTGAACAAAATTTCCCTTAAAGGGAAGTTTAAAAAAAGAATTTTGGCAATGCAAAATTTTGCCAACTGATATCTCGATGCCAGTTTCTTCTTTGACTTCTCTCTTTAAAGCATCTTCAGTATTTTCCCCAAGTTCAATTCCTCCTCCTGGGAAATTATATCCGTTCCACTGTTTTGATAGTAAGATTTTATCTTCTTGGATTATGACTCCATACACCGCTGGTCTGAAAGTAAGTTCATCACTTGAAACTTCGAAGGTCTTTCCTTCGATGTCTTCGCAAGTGATTGTTGTTGGAGATTTTTGCATAAAACTTATTTTTGTTTTCTGATTGCCATTACATTTTGAGATTTATCAGCTGGATATGCCCAAGCTTTCAAAAATTGATCAATCACAATTTCCTGATTTGGGCGAGCGGGCAAGCCTGGATTATGAAGAAAGAAGCTGTTTTCATCATAATCAAAAATCACTACAAAGTGGCCTGTATATCCGTTCTCACTATTCAAGGTATTTCCATTTACGTTGCAAATTAATAAGTAACCATTATCTATAAATTTCTTGAGATCGTCAGTGGTCGGTATTCCCGTTTTGTACCCAATATTTTCCACTGCCCTTTTCATGATCTCAACTTCTTGGTCAATATTGCTGTGCGCTATCTGTTCTTTTCCTACTTCTTCTCCGTAAAAGTCCAGTAAATATTTCTCACCGTTAAGTATGAATTTTTCTCGGTCAAAACTATCTACTGAAATGATATCTAGACCTTTGTTTCGAAGCCATAGCTGTCCCGCCGTAGGCCAAGTCCAAAGCTTGGGAACTTTTGCAGAAATTTCTTCAAGTTCTTTCCATGAATAGTTTTCATCAGGAGAAAAATAAGCAATAATCATTTTTAGAGCTGCTTGATAACAGTGAGTGTCGTCAGGGGTGTTTGAATAAAAAGGAATAGATTTTTTTGTCATAATTAAGATAAGTATAGAATCTTGTCGCCTGGATAATTAACAAAAGCGACAGTTCCTTCTTAACAATTTTTCCTTGGTTCTTTTGAATGAAGTATAGCAAAGTATAATGACTCGCACATGCAAAGCACCAAACTTGGAAAATTCACCGTCTATCTTGATCACTCTGAGGAATTTCATTCGCTTAAGCGCGAAATATTCTCCGGAGGCAGCTATTATTTAGAACTGGAAAACTCCGCACCCAATATTCTTGATGGCGGCGCCCATATTGGTCTCTTCACTCTTTACTATAAGCAGCTCTACCCCGCAGCAACTATTACTGCCATTGAGCCCTTGGCAGAAAACATTGTTCTTTTAGAAGAAAATATATTTCAAAATCAACTTGAGGGTGTAACTACGGAGCATGTAGCGCTTGCCGATCATGTCGGGGCTATGAAGTTCTACTACGACTCTACTCCTGAAAAATGGTTTTCAACGGCAGGTTTGTATGAAGGAGCTTGGAGCGGAGCTCAGGAGTCAGACTCACGAACAGTACCAACAAAAACTCTGAGTTCATATTTGCGAGACCAGAAATTCGATCTGGTGAAGCTCGATATTGAGGGTGCGGAGCTAGGAGTAATTGCAGAAGCCAAGGCTCTACTCTCTCGTTCTGATCAGTATCTTATTGAATTTCATCCTAGAAATGGCAGTAAGGTTGAGCAGCTAGAAAAGATATTTACAGATCGTGGATTTAAAGTTCAAAGTGAAAAAACGAGTCGCGCTGGATTACAGCTACTTCACGCTTGGTCTTAACTCCGGAAAAATCAAATATAAAAACTCGCGAGCAGCGTGTCGGTTCTTACCCTTATATGGATAGTCGTGGATATCGAATCCAGGAGTATCGTTTATTTCGATAATAACGTAGCTATCTTTGGTTTGCTTTTTACTGATATCTTTTGTCATAAAATCAATACCTGCAAATGATAGTCCGGGAATGGTACGAATTGCTTTCAGAGCTATCTTTATGACGCTCGGGTGAGCTATATCAGTGCAGTCGATAGCTTCTCCACCCTGAGAAACATTAGAGACTTTGCGTAAAAATATTTGCTTACCCTTTTTTGGGATTGATGAAAGATCTAGTTTTTGTTCGTTCAGATAATCTAGCAGTTTTTTATCAACTCTAATTTTTAGATGTGATTTAACTCCGCCCTTAGCCCCACGAATGTCTTCTTTATTTTTTTCTGTGATAAGTTTTTTTATAGTACTGATTCCGTCTCCGACTACGTTAGCTGGAATTCTATTAAGAATGCCGATCACTTTCTCTTGTGAAAGCAAAATCCGATACTCATTTCCAGCGAACATTTCTTCGATGATGACTCCAGAATTCTTTTTATTTGAGTGCGAAAAGGCATGATCAATTGCTTCCAAGTACTTTTTTTTCGTTGAAATATTTACAGAGATGTTATCTCCCCAACTGCCGTTTCCTGGTTTTATCACAAGTGGTTTTTTTAGGAAGTTAAAGACGCTGATCAGGAAATCATTATCAGTTTCTCTTCTAACTCTGAATCCTTTGGGAACAGTAATTCCAGCTTGCTTCAAGAGATTGGAAGTAATCTTTTTGTTATTGCAGGCGTACTTAGCCAAAGCTGTAGTTGATGAAGGAAGTTGATAATAATATGAGCGCTCTTGACCTTTATAAGTCAGAGTAACTATATGAGTTCCAGGGATTATTCTCCAGTCTACGCCGTGCTTTTCAGCTTCAACTATAACTAATCTGGAGCTGTTACTAAGATTTTTACTCACCATTAGGCCGGTGGGTGAGAAATATGTATAAACTAATTTTGGCAAAGATAACTCTCTTATTTTTTCTAAAAAACACTATAACAGAAAAATCCCTCAAGAGCAATGCTATAGGATAGTATTTTATTTTCTGTAATTGGGGTACAATAAACTTTTGTAAATTATGAACATTTTTCAAGCAGTTATCTTTGGCATTGTTGAGGGAATTAGCGAATTTCTTCCTATCTCCTCCACTTTTCACTTGCTTCTTACCAAGGACGCACTTGGGCTAGCTGATAGCTTTTTTCTCAATAATTTTATTGTCATCATTCAGTCAGGGGCGATCTTTGCCGCTATTGCTTTATATGCCAAGAAGATATTGCTAAATCGTCGACTGATCATAAATTTACTTTTATCATTCTTCCCCACGGCTGTGATTGGATTACTTGGTCACAGCTTTATTAAAGATACTTTGTTCTCAAGTACCACGACGCAGTTGGTGAGTTTCATTGGTGTGGGTATTTTATTTTTGGTGGCCGAGAAGTACTTTGGCAAAAAAGATCAGTTGCTAACATCAGATCAGATCACTACTAAGGACGCGCTTTTGATTGGATTAGCCCAAAGCTTCGCCATCATTCCTGGTGTGTCGAGATCGGGAATTGTTTTACTATTTATGTTGTGGAGAGGCTACAAAAGGTCGAGCTCTGCTGAATATACCTTCATGTTAGGAATCCCTACTCTTCTTGCAGCTTCTGCTCTAGACATGCTCGGATTAATTCAGCAAACAGAATCGATAACACCACTTCTTATGCCGCTCGCCGTTGGCTGGATTGTCTCTTTTGTCGTGGCCCTATTCGCTATGAAGTGGCTGGTTGAGTATCTCAAAAAACATAGCCTGAGTATTTTCGGCTGGTACAGAATCATCGTTGGATTATTTTTGGTGCTTCTTACCTTACTTTGAAACTTTTTGTAACTCTGATTTAATCTTTTCGTTCTCTTCAAATTTGGTTAGACTTGCTCCATAATTTGGAAAACTTTTCAGAATAAAAGTCTGAAATTGTCTATCAATATTAAAGAAAATACCCATCGCTGTGATTATCATCAGAACTCCAAAACCACGCTGTATCTTAGATGCATTTCTTAAGAGCCACGGTACCCTTTGCAAAGCAGTGGCGCCAGCCATCATTATTATGAATAGCGGAATAGCTGTTCCAACGGCATAAGCAAGGGTGATCAGAAGCGCTTGAGCCGTTACAGTTCCAGTAATAGCCAGACTTATGACGGAGCCAAGAATTGGCCCAACGCAAGGCGTCCAAAGTAGTCCTAGTGACAGGCCGATTAGAACTCCGCCTGCGAAGCCAGCCCTCTTTTTTCTCGATGGAACTAGATTGGCGAATCTACTGAAGAATTTTTCGAGTTCTGTTTGTACTTGTGGGATCAATAGGCTAGCTCCAAATAACGCAAGGACTCCGATCGAGATCATTCGGAGAGATCCAGCAGGAATGCCGCTAAGTCGAACAATCGTCGAGAGAAAGAGAGTAAAAAAAGTAAAGCTACCAATAAATCCAATAACAACTCCAAAGGGTTTTTGTTTTCCAGATACATCTGCGGAGGAAAGAATGATTGGAAGGAGTGGCAAAATGCAGGGAGATAAGACCGTGACGATGCCAGCGAGGAAGGCGAATGAGATTAGTAAGATCATTATTTTTCTAGTTAACTTAGGCTAATTATATAGTAGATCAGTAAACCTATAAAAATATATAAATATATATCTTAGTCATTCGCCATCTCTTGAAAAAAATAAATTTTCTACTACAATAAATTCTAGTTGGAATTGAGCTTTGCGTCTGTGAGAAGAAAGAAACAAGTGATTAACCATATGGTTCGCCGATTTTTCCGAAAGATATTTTCTCGTGTTGTGCTGAGCTACATTTTTATCTTCTCCACACTTTTTAATTCTTTCGCCCCTACCCTTCTTCTTGTTACGCCAGTTTTCGCTGCTGAATCTCCACAAACAAACTTTACCTATATAGATAGTACTCACAGTTTCGATTTGACAGTCTCTCCAGTCAGCGACAATGTCAGCTATGGTCTTTTCTATAAAACTCCAGAAAAAATTGAAGCTGTTCTAGGCGGAGGAAAAGCAGTGGGTGGTGAGTATCAAGCTTCTATATATGCTGGTACAAAGTCAGCAAAAGATGCTTTGCCAGCCGACATTGAGCGTGGAGTTTTTAAAAAACAGGTTAACAAAAACACAACTTCTTATTACTTTGTAATGGATGGATCGAAACTTCGCATCGTCGCTGAGGTTCCAACTTCTGAAATAGAGTTATCCAATAGTGAGCTGTCTTGGATTAATGATCCAAGTACTTATGGAGATCTTCGCACAGGAGTGACTTATCACGCACCGTTTAGTCAGGAAGTATCACTGACATTCACGTCTTTGCCAGAGAATCCAGGTTCGATAACTATTAAACAAGTCTCCCTAACAACTGAGCAAATGAAGTTGAGTGGGTCTATTTCCAACATCGCTTACGACATAACTTCAGATATGAATAATGGCGATTTCGAATATGATCTTTCTCTTCCAGTTCCAGAAGCATCTAAGGGCAAAGAAGTTGGGGTGAAGTATGCGGAGGAGTTATCCGAAGTTTCTTCTGCGAAGCAAGTTGAAAACACACTTACCAAAACAGATAGCTCAGTTTCTGTAGCAAGTCTGGACCATTTTACGATTTTTGTGGTCAGTGGGGTAAACGCCCCATCTTGCGCTGGTGCTTCAATTACTCCGCCAAGCGGAACGACTGCCTGTTTTCCAACAATCCAGGCAGCGATAAATGTCGCAAATGATGGAGACACCATAAATGTGGCAGCTGGAACATATCCGGAGTATCTTTCAATTAATAATAAATCAGTAAGTCTGATAGGAGCTGGATCAGCATCAACTACTATAAGGTCAACAACGGGTGGTTCGGTTATAACTGTGAATAACGCCAGTAGTCCTATGACCATTGAGGGATTCAGCATTGATGCAGATAACTCAGCTAATAGAAGCGGTATTTATATTCAAAACAATTCCTCAAATGTTCTTGTGAAGAATAATAACCTAGTTAACTTTACTGACAAAGGAATATTGATTAGCAATAGTGACAACAACACCTTGCAAGATAACACTTTGGCAGGTTCTGCTGCTGGCAGCGTTGCCGGTGTGTATATGGATAATGGTTCCGAGGGTAATGAAATAGCTAGTAATTCGATAACTTTAGCAACTAGCGGATCTGGACTTCTCTATGATATATGGCTCACGGGCTCCATTTCGGGTGACAACACAGTTCGAGATAACATTGTAAATGGTGGCAGTAGAGCTTTCCAGCAGGATGGCTCAGTTTCCGGAACAGTTAATTTTTCAAATAATATTATTGGAAATGTGACACCACCGACTTTTTCAGGTGTGTATCTGAATGGTGGTAGCGCGGTAATTTCTGGCAATACAATCAAGGACTCCGTGAGACCAATAGAATTTTGGGGGGCAAATAACGTCACGATTACTGGGAACACACTAGACGGAACTACTTATGACTTCATTAATATTGGTAGCTTCACAGGAACATTGAGTCCAATTAAAAACAACACTTTTCTTAATATGGGAGCAGCCAAGTTTCGTAACCAGACAGGAAACGATGTCGATGCTACAGAAAATGATTGGGGAGTTTATCTATATCAGCAAATTGAAGAAAGAGTAACACACGACTGTGAACAATTTAAATCTGATGCAGGTTTAAGTGGTTTGAGTTGTGATTCAGCTGACAGCGCCTCTCTTGGGAAAGTAGATTACAGCAATCCTTTGGGGACGCAGAAGTATATAAGATTTGTTCAGCCAGCGGCTGGCCCATATAATCAAGCAACCTCCGTTCTCAATTTGGAAGTTGAAGCAAAATACGAACCTTATGATATTAAGAAAATAAAATTTAGGTTCGCGCCTCCAGGAGAAAGTTGCCAAGAGCAGTATGTATCTCCAACATTTAACGATTTAGAAAATGGAGTGAGGAGTGGAGATGTTTACACAGGAACCTGGGATATCTCAGGACTTACTACTGGAGATTACAAGGTTTGTGCCTTGATGCATCGAGACAATATAGTCTCTGAGGGATGGAAAGTTGAAAATGTTGCTGAATCTGCTGTAACAATTGATAAAAACACTCCAGTAATGACCAGCTACGGCATCTCAGATAATCTGCTAAATGCTTCAGAAAACAGCATTGTTTTGTCTGGAAATATTTCAGATGCATCCTCTCCGATAGACTCAGTTAAATACTCAATTTGGAACTCAGCAAAAACTGTTCTTTACGCGAATTGGACCGAAGCTAGTGCTTTAGACGGAACCTATGATACTGAAACAGAATCAACAAATCAAATTATTGATGTTTCAGGTTATCCAGATGATACCTTTATTTTAAGTGTTAGAGGGTGGGACAAGGCAGGAAACAAAGCTAGCGGAGGTAATTTTTACTTCACTGTTGATAGAACAAGTCCAACTGCAACAATTTCTTATGACACTACTGATTGGATAAATGGAACTGTTACAGCAACTCTTAATCCAAGTGAATCAGTTACCATAACTAATAATTCAACGTCTAGCTCATATACTTTTACTGACAACGGCTCGTTTACATTTACCTTTGTAGATTCAGCCGGCAATACTGGCAGTGCTACAGCAACTGTTAATAACATTGATAAAGACACTCCTATAATGAGTAGTTATGGCATTTCAGATATTCTGTTAAATGCATCAGAAAATAGCATTGTTTTGTCGGGGGATATTTCAGATGCAACCTCTCCAATAGATTCAGTCAAATACTCAATTTGGAATTCAGCAAAAACTGTTCTCTATGCGAACTGGACTGAAGCCAGTGCCGCAGTTGGAACTTATGATTCTAAATCAGAATCAACCAGCCACACAATAGACACTTCAAGTTATCCAGATGGCGATTTTGTTCTAGGTGTTAGAGGATGGGACAAGGCTGGAAACAAAGCAAGCGGAGGTGATTTTTACTTTACTGTAGATAGGACCAATCCTAATAGCACCATTACTTCACCTTCAGATGCTGTATCAGGATCAACAGTCTATTTAAATGAGTGGGATGGAAGTATCGCTGGAGATGCTACCGATAATTTGAGTGGTGTGAGCGATGTCAAGATTTCGATTCAAAAAGGATCTACTCAATACTTCGATGGATCATCGTTTGTAGACAGTGCAACAGAGATACTTCTTGACGCAACTTATCTGGCAGGAAGTTGGAATTATAACGATTTGACTTCACCTGCTGAGGGAAGCTACACAATTTCCTCTCACGCAATCGACAATGCCGGCAATGTCGAAAACACATATGTGCTGACAATTATCTTTGATAAAACCATCCCAGAAGTTTCATTAACAGTAAATCCAGCCACATCAGACGCGAGTAATGGTTGGTATAAGACCCAGCCAGAAGTGACTTTGACCGCGACAGATACAAATATTGACAAGATCGAGTATCAGTGGGACTCCAAGACTGGCTCATGGAGCACTTACTTTGCTCCTTTTAAGCCTTCCAGTGAAGGAGCGCACGTTCTTTATTATCGAGCTTTGGACAAAGCCGGGAACTACTCAGACATTGGGGTGAAAAATATAAAATGGGATAAAACCGAGCTTACTGAGGGACCACAAAATGTCTCAGTATCACCTAACCCAACAAGTGGTGATAAGTCTACTGTGACATGGGAAGCAGCGAGCGATAACACGGGCATTGATCATTACGAGATTCAGTGGAGATTGGGAGACAAATCCTATACAGATTCTGTAGGTTCCGATGTCCGTAGCCACGAGTTATCTAATCTAACTGAGGGCAGCTGGACCGTCATTGTTCGTGCCTTTGATGGCGCAGGCAACAACAAGGAAGTCTCGGTGGGTCTAACCGTTGATAGGACTGCTCCACAGGCCCCTACTCTTGCCTTAATTGGGACAGGAGCTGGTACGGCGAGCCTAAGTTGGAATAGCGTTGATGACGCTAAGAGCTATATTATCTGGTACGGCACTTCATCGGGAAGCTACCTTTATGGAGCAAATGTCGGTAATGTTACGTCATATACTGTTCAAGGTTTGGGAGGTGGCACATATTACTTCATAGTTCGGGCAAACGACTCGTCTGGCAATGGCAGTTCCAACTCTAACGAAGTATCTACTGGTGCAATTGAGGGTGCCCCCGGTGTAGCAGCTGGTGCTCCGGCGACGGGTTTTGAAGAACAACCGCCAACGGTTTTAGGCGCAGAAACCACAGAGCCAGCCGAGGTTGCTTTGACCGAAAATGATAACCAAGAAGTGGAGCCTGGATCTGAAAAAGGATCAATCTTAGGAGTCTTTACTAATAACAACTTTAAATGGTGGTATTGGTTATTACCCCTTTTCCTATTGATGGCCCACTTTGGCTTCAGATGGTGGGTTAAAAGAAGAAAAAGAAATTAATTCGCAGCTACGTCGTCCCAAAATACCGGTCGCCGTAATCACCAAGTCCGGGCACTATATATTTTTGAGTATTCAGCTTTTCGTCTACAGCGGCCGTAAATATTTTGACATCGGGAAATAAATCATTTACAGCCTTGATTCCTTCTGGCGCCGCAATAACGCTAACGAGCTGGAGTTTTTTTGGCTTTTCAGCAGCAATCCGTTTCAAGACGTGAATAGCAGAGCCTCCTGTAGCGAGCATTGGATCAACAACCATGACTACCGTATTTTTGGTGACGGTGGGAATTTTCCAGTAGTACTCTTTTGCGATGGCTGTCTTCTCGTCTCGCTCTAGGCCAACGAAACCAACCCGGGTATTTGGTACTAATTCTAAGACTCCAAAGAGCATGGCCAATCCAGCTCTAAGAACCGGAACAACCACAACATCTTCCGACAAGCGCTCTGCCTTAGTTTTAGTCAAAGGTGTTTTGACAGTTTCCGCTCTCAGAGACAAATCTCTCATCGCTTCAGCAATCAAAAGTTTACTGATAGTGTCAGAGTTTCTGCGAAAAACATCGAGTGGAGTCTCTTCATCTCTGAGATACCAAAGGGCGTCCGCAATACAAGAATGCTTCATCACATGAAGATTTTTGAGTTTAGCGCTCATAGAAACCTCCTTTTTCTAAGAGCAGCAGGTATTTATCCCAGACTGTTTCCCACTTTGTGGTCAAAATCGCATTTAATAATATTCCGACGATAGCAGCTAATGGAATAGCCGGGATGCCGTTTGGAAAGGTGCCTGTCATTATCCCCATGGGTAAATTACCACCTGGATAGCCGATATTACCACCGATGCCGATCACAGCGATGATTGCACCGATCGCCAACTGGGCTGGATCGTAGAAGTTAACTTTTTCTTCCATGAGTAGGGCAATTCCTTGCATGCCAATGACGCCAAATAGATACATGGCTAAGCCACCGGTGACTGCGACTGGAATTGTGCCAATCAGTGCAGAAAACTTACCTATAAAGGCAAGAGACACGGCGATTCCTCCAGCTGCCATGAGCACAGGTCCAGAATAATTTTTGGTGATGGCCATAAGAGAATTATTTTCTCCGTAGTTCGTGCCAGCGACACCGCCAAATAAACCGTTAATCATATCTCCAATGCCATCGATGATTAAATTAATTCCGATGAATTTACTCAGACGAATTGGTGGTTTCTTAATTTTTTCTGCTAGCTTGTCGACGTAAAGACTGATTTGATAAAGATGTGCAGTCGACTCCGGAATGGTCGCGATAGCGATTACTGAAATTGTCGCGATAGCTTCCCAAACCCTTGGGCTGTTAAAAGCCGGAGTGGTGAAGTGAGGAACTGCAAACCAAGCTGCTTGGGCGACTGGTGTCAAATCTACAAGTCCTGCAAGCCAGCCGGCAAAGTAACCAACGATTGCTCCAATCAGAATTGGAATAAATCTCCAGAAGCCTTTTTTCAAAAAGACTGACAGCATAATAGTTACGATCATGGTGAAGAACGCCACTGCCCAATGCGCGGCCGCCATATCTAACGCAGCTTTGGCGAGGGCGATTCCAATTACTAAGGCAACTGAGCCAGTTACGATTGGTGGCAAGATGTGGTCAATAGCTTTCTTTCCTCCAGCAAAGCGAATGAAAAATCCGACCGCAACATTAATTAACCCAGTGGCAATAAATCCTACCTGAGCCAGTCTCACCAATTCTTCACCTGCATACTCACCGAAGTTGGCTTTAGTGATAGCTAAAATAGCAGCGATGTAGGCGAAGCTCGAACCATAATACAAGGGGATGTAAGTGCCCGTAATCAGCTTTGAAAGAACTAAGGAGATGATTGTGGCTATTCCACTCAAAGCAAGAACCGTACCAACGTCAAAGCCGACTAATAAGGCGACCAGAACCGTCGCTGGAAACATCGTTAAGACATGCTGGAATCCTAGAATCAGCATGCTGACCACTGGGGGTCGATCATTAGGCAGATACCCGATTGGCGTTGATGCCATACGTGCTCCTTTCCTTAAGGTAATACTTGCTTTGGGGTAAAAAAAATCTAGTGAGTGGCACTAGAAAAGACAGTATAGCGTTTGGGTTTGCGGCGCACAAGTGACAAGTCTCTGGTTTATACTAACTTTATGACTGATCAATTTACAGCAAATGCTTTAAGCAACGGTGACGATGGAAAGAAATGGCTAGAATCCATCCCCTCAATCGTTGCTAGCTGTGAGAAGAAGTGGTTGTTGCAGGTCTCCCCTCCTTTTAATCTCAGCTATAACTACGTAGCTCCTGCTATCAGGACTGATGGAACTCAGGTGGTGTTAAAAATTGGTTTTCCTAAAGATCGAGAATTTAAAACTGAAATAAAAGCGTTGGAAGTTTTTAATGGCGAAGGTATAGCCAAATTACTGGAGATGGATGCTGAAAATTCAGCGATTCTAATCGAGCAAGTACTACCAGGAAAACCACTAAGTCAAATGACTGACGATGATGAGGCAACTAGGATCATCGCTGGAGTGATGAAAAAACTTTGGAAACCTCTCCCTAAGAATCACTCGTTTATCACGGTGAAAGATTGGTCGTCAGAGCTTTTTGATTATCACAAGGATTCAAGTAACGAGAATGGTCCAATTCCAATGAAACTTATTGAAAAGGCCACAAGATTATTTAGTGAGTTGCTAGAATCTGCAGATGAGCCAGTGCTTGTCCATGGTGACTTGCATCACGACAATATTATGTCTTCTCAAAGAGATGGCTGGCTTGCAATAGATCCAAAAGGTATAGCTGCTGAGCCAGCGTACGAGGTAGCTGCGATGATCAGAAATCCATATGAAAAATTAAAGAATATCGTTGATTTGCGACCGCTCCTCAGTTGTCGTCTAAAAATACTGTCTGAGGATCTAGGCCTGGATTCATCGAGAGTTTGGAAGTGGTGCTTTGCGCAAACTGTTTTATCAGCCGTCTGGAATGTCAATAGTAGTAAAGGAGCTGATCACTGCGTACGCGTTGCTGAGGCTCTATCAAAAATAGAATAAGCGCTAACTACAAAGCGGCCATGCTTTTTCGCGCTCTCAAAATATCTTCATCAAAACGCCCATCATCATTTAGACCTTCAAAGATTTCGATGGTTTGTTGATACTGCTCTTTTGCTGAATCTTTAATTCCAAGCTTTGAATAAGCATTTGCGAGGCTTAAATGAGCATATCCATAATCATTGGAAAGTCGAATAGTTTGCTGAAGTTTTATAACTGCATCGTCATATCTCTCCACTCTGACCAGCATATCTCCCACGTTTCTCATATAAATTGGGTTATCAGGAGCAAATTCTTCTGCTTTTTCAAATGCTTCTAGTCCATCCTCGAGACTTCCAGTCGAACTAATCCAAGTGTAGGCATTACCAAGTTGATTCCAAATTTCCGGATTTTCTGGGTCTAACTCTATTGCCTTTTTTAATTCACTTATATTTTGATCATTCAAAGACTTTATTTCCTTTGGATCTTCACTACTAATCATTTCTTGAAAAAGCAAAGAGCTGTTATCGTAGTGAACCTTTGCTTCTGGATTCATTTCCTGAATGTATTTTTGCAAATCTCCTGAAGAAGTGGCGTTACTTTCCAATTCTTTCATTCCAAGTGAGTAGCCTACATAGACTGAAGCTGCTACGTAGCTACCGAAAAATACAATGTATAAAAACATAATTAATAAGCCAACAGCTATTTTTGGTTTTGCCTTCGTTTTAATAACTACCGTGTTTGCAAGTTTGTCATGGATAGTCTGGTTCTTCTTGTCCCAGAGCATCCATAAATATCCGACGCCCAAGGTTATGGCAGATACGAAGGTTGCTAAATAGCGAATGAAGACTACTGGGTATGTGACTTTAGAGCCGTCATCTCTGACGAGCTTAATGGCCATGAGCTTTTTACCAGGAGTAGCGCCATCGTAGTTTACATAAAAAATCATGAAGTAAGCCAAAGCAGCTAAGAGCGCCATCATAGATGAAAGACTGGTGGAAGTAGTTTTTTGCATTTGCTGAACTTCCTCAAGAGAATTTACATTCTGTAAGGCTAGGAAAGGATTATTCCCCATTGATGTTTGGATTACGGCAGTAATGATAAAAATGATTAGTGCGTCGACAAAATATGCCAGAAATCTTCTGCCAAATCCGGCATATTCTAGTCTTTTAAGTCTAAGTGATATTTTTGCCATTAGAATTCCATCATTGATGGAGCGTCGTAGTCTTGCACAATTTCACAAGCGCCTTGATCAAGAAGAGCTTCTTTCAATTGTTGGAACTCTACGCCGAATTTAAAGGCGATGAATGGAATTACAATGAAGAGAGCCATTGCTAAAAATTTTGATAAAGGCGTCACAGTGGTTAGGGACTCTGGGAGCATTGACTTTGATTTAGATTTCTTTTTTGCCATATGACAATAAGTTTACAGTGTTTTTGAGTACTTGGTCAATAGTGTCTTACTCTATCTAAATTTATAGCGCAGCTGTACGAGCCCATCTTCAAGATTAGTGCTGCCCAGAAATTCTATTTTTTTAAATGTCTCAAATTGCTTAGTAAGTGTTTTTCCCTCACCAATGAACAATGGATGAACACTCAGCCATATCTCATCAATTAATCCAACTTCCATAAAGGCAGTGTTTAGAGTCATACCTCCAATTAGCATTATTTGCCCAAAGCCTTTGTCAGAAGCAAACTTCACAACTTCCTCTGGAGATTTATCAGTGAAAAGAGACTTATCTTCAACACTCCTCTTTAGAAGCTCAGCATCATGGGTCATAACTACATTGAGAGCCCCCTCGACAGGAAAGTCATCATCGAATTGATAATAAGTATTTCTACCCATGACAATTATCTTACTTTCTCTAGCTAACTTATCGAACTGGGCCCAATCTGTTTCTGAAACCCAATTACTATCGTCTTCACCTTTGGTGATGAAGCCATTGATCGACGTAGCCATGTAAAGAATTACTTTCATATCCCCCCTTTTATTTTTGGTCTCGCAACTACTTTTATTTGCGTCAGTTCTTGAAATCCGTGCTCCCCGTGCTCTCGTCCTATGCCAGACTTTTTATATCCACCGAAAGGACTGGCGGGCTTAAAATGGCCAACTCCATTTATGTCGACATTACCGGCTTTAATTCTGGCGGCAATCTCCAAAGCTTTTCTTTGATCTTTTGCAAATACTTGTGAACCTAGTCCATAGGGTGTGTCGTTAGCAAGTTCTATAGCTTCCTCATCAGTGGAAAATGTAACTATTGGAAGAACTGGTCCAAATACTTCTTCTTTCCAAACTCTCATTTCTAGAGTTACATTTCCAAGAAGCGTCGCCGGGAAGTATGCTCCTTCCTTATCAGTTGTCAAATTACTTTGTGCTAAAACCATCGCTCCGTTATCCAGAGCATCGCTTACTTGCCCATTTAGAACAGCCAATTGCTTTTTTGAAACCAGGGGGCCCATCTGAGTTTCTGCTTTCGCTGGATCGCCAACTTGAAGTGACATAATCTTACTTGATAATTTTTTTATTAATTCATTAGCAACAGATTCATGAACGATTAATCTTTTAAGGGCATCACAGGTTTGGCCACAGAACATGAATCGTTTGAAAATTAAACTACCGAGCAGTTGGTCAATATCAGCATCCGCGAGAATAATTGAGGGATTAGAACCACCCAGCTCTAAAACTACTTTAATGAATTTATCAGCTGCAATTTTATAAAGTTCATGGCCAACTTCGTAGCTTCCAGTAAACCAAATCATATCGATTTCTTGTTGAACCAATTGCTTTCCCTGCTCTGCATCACCGTGAACTGCCTGAAAAACTCCAACAGGAAGAGAAGCTTCATCCATTATGTCTGCAAAAAGCTTACCAGACAGAATGCACTCTTCTGAGGCTTTATGAATGACCACATTTCCAGCTAACAGATTAGGAATGACAGACCAAACAAACATATCGAATGGAAGATTCCAGGGAGTTATAGCAGCGACAACTCCATAAGGTTCGTACCAGATTTCGTGAATTGAGCTCTCATCTTCGTAGGTTTTCTTTGGAGACAAGGATGATTCAGCATTTTCTAGAAACCAATCGAAATAGCTCCAGTCCCACGCAACTTCTCCCCTACACTCAGTTATTGGCGTGCCGATTTCTTTGGTGATGATTTGGGAAATTTCTTCTTCATGATTTTTAAAAACTTCTCTAACTTTTTTAAGAGCTGTCACTCTTTCTTTTATGGAAGTTTGTTGCCAACTAAGCCTAGCCTTTTTGGCAAGGAGAAACTTGTCTTCTATCTCTTGCTTTGAGCTGACTTCTAGTTCTCCATTTTTCTCATTGGTCGCGGGATTGATTGAATTGATCTTCATCAAGTCAAATTATAACAGGGCTGATTTGTTTTTAACATAAATGATAAAATCAACATATGACAATTATCGAGTTTAGGGGAATTTATTTGAATTTTAAAAGTAAAAATATTTTTAAAAATTTTAATTTTAAAATTGAGTCCGGAGAAAAAATTGTCGTTTTTGGAAAATCTGGATCTGGGAAAAGTACTCTTCTCAATCTGCTCTTGGGTTTCTTGCAGCCAGAGTCTGGAGATGTTATTTTCAATGGACAAAAAATTACCTCTAAAAATATTTGGGAAGTCAGAAAAAAAATAGCTTTTGTCGATCAAGATGTGTTGATAGGTGAAGGCGAAGTTCAGAGAATAATTGATGAGTATTTTTCTTTAAGTGCAAATTCTGGAAAGCAATTCAAACCAGCAGAACTTCAACAACAGCTAGAAAAGTTTGATCTTGATACAACAATTTTGACAAAAAATATAAACCAACTCTCTGGTGGAGAAAAGCAGCGTCTAGCATTAGTTATTGCCTTGCTTCTAAAAAGACCAGTCATAGTCCTTGACGAGATAACCTCTGCTCTCGATCCTAACTTAAAAAGGAAAGTCATCTCGGAACTTCTAAAAAATATAGATTCAACTTTATTAGTAATAACTCACGACAAAGAATGGCAAAAAGCTAGAGGAGTTCGTGTTTTTGATTTTAAAGAAAAAAAATGGGTGCAATAGAAATTTCAACCACTGGCTTGGTCGCTGCATATCTGCTTCTAATTATTCCGATATTTATTAGCTATTGGTTTAACCTAAACATGATTAAAGATACCTTCTGGTCGATAGCTAGAATGTCGATACAGCTCGCATTTGTGGGAGTATTTTTAGAATTTATTTTTAATCTAAATAATCCTTGGCTAAATTTTCTTTGGTTTTCTCTCATGGTTTTCGCGACTGTTCTTTCCGCAATTGGTAAGTCAAAAATCAAGCTCTCAACAATTTTCCTGCCAATATTAGTAGCCTTTACCATCCCTACTCTAGCAGTATTACTTTATTTCAACGGTTTGATTATTAGACTAGATTATCTTTTTGAGGCTCGATATCTCATTGCTCTTGGTGGCATGCTCCTGGGAAATGTTCTCAGCACAAATATTGTTGCTATTAACTCGTTTTATCAAGAAATTCGCTCGCAGGAAAAATTCTTTCGTTACCGTCTGGCTATGGGCGCCACTCAGAAAGAAGCACTCTCCCCTTTCCTAAGACACAGTTTCCAGTTATCACTTCTGCCCGCACTAGCCAAAACAGCAACCATGGGAATTGTTTCATTGCCGGGGATGATGTCGGGACAAATCATTGGTGGTTCATCGCCGTCGATCGCCATTCGTTATCAAATCGCCATCATGATCGCCATTTATGTTTCTGGTGCACTGAGTGTTCTACTGAGTCTGCTTTTTTCTAACAGAAATTGCTTCACTGCTTATGGGGTTTTAAAAGAAGGTATTTTTAAGAAGAGGTAGCTTGAGCTATCGCAAATCTATTTCAAACTCTTGTCAAAAAATGCGAGCGATCTCTGCATAGCTAAAGAAAAGTTTTGAGAAATATTGTGATCGTCTCCTTGATAGACATAAAGTTCGGAGTCTGGACTGACGGGTTTTAGATTTTCGTAAAAACGCTCTGAGAGTGAGGCGGGTACTGATACATCTCCTGTGCCGTGGTGGAGTTGAATTGGTCCAGATAGTCTATCTAGATATTTGACTGCAGAAACTGAACTCCAAAATTCTGGATTATCAGCCGGAGAGCCATATGTTTCTGTTAGATAGCTTCTCCAAAGTCTAGTAGGATTTTCAGGATCAGGACTTGGATCTGGTCTGCCCTGCCTTACCCAATATGGTTGTCTTAATTCAATAAGATCATCATAGCCTCCAACCATACCCGCCCAGATGACTCCTGTTTTTATCGATTCATCAATGACCATGCTTCTGTGTGTTATCCAGCCTCCCATTGAGTGGCCCCACATGCCAATTCTATTTTCATCAACGTAGTCTAGGGTCTTTATGCTGCTAACTGCGTTAAGAACATCAACAATATAATCGGAGTTCGCGTATCCGCCCAACGCAATGCCTTCAGATTGGTCATGGCTGCGATAGTCAGGTTTAAAGACCACGTAGCCATTTCTAGCGAAGTAATCAATATAAGCTTCGTATCTCTCTGTAGTTTTGTATTCCTCAGGGGCGATGTAGCCATGATTGAAGATAATCACAGGGAAACCATTTTCTGGTCTATCCGAATTTGGCACAGTTAATAATCCAAATTGTTTTAGACCTTCTGAATCATATGAAGCTATGTAAGTTGAGTATGATCCTGAGGTCTGGAGTGTTTCGGTTATGTCCAGAACACTGCCTGGATACTCTTTCTCCAATAAATATGAAATTTGAATTTGAAGACTCGGGTCTTGATCGGTTGAGTCATCGATAGCTAACTCTTCTGCCATCGTCGATATACCTTGATCAGCTGTTAGTTCTTTATCAGGTTGAGTATTATCAGTAAAAAAGTAGGCTACGACTCCAATAATAAGTAAAACCAGAATAAAGATGGTGGAGCGGCTCATAAGAGCGAGATTAGTACGCTTTTGTAGCGCCATCTTTTAGAGCATTTTCAGCATTTACTTTAGACATCATTGCACAGACAGTTGTTCCACACTTTTCGTGCTTCCCTTTAGCCATAAAACCACCTTTTTTAGTTTGGTGAATCCCTGGTGCTGACAATTCAACGCCTTTTTCTTTACATTTAACGCAATATCCTGTGATCATGTCTATCTCCCTGTAAATTATAACTTGCAGCATTGTAGCGCTATCTTACGATGATTCATACCTCAAAGATAAAAGCAAATAAATTCAAATTGTTTAAATTCTATCTCTCAGCAAAGTTATTGTCTCTTGTTTAAGCGTTTTTCGAATCGCATTAAATTTCTTATACTCAATTAGATAGTTTAAGTCTTGATTTATGATCTTTTGGGTAATCTTGGTTTCAATAAATGAGATTAAATCTTGAAGATATGTCTTTGGCGCCTTTTCTGTTCGCTCTGTAATTAGTAGCGGATTGTAGTCAAAACCACTAATTAGATAGTGATGGATATCATACAGATCTCTTGCAGCAATAGTTTGATTTTGTTGATACCGATCTATTAAAGCAACTAGTTTATTTGCAAACATTGTTTCTTTAGTTTGGCAAATTGCATACCGATTAATATCAGTTAATAATATTTTCTGATATTTATTATTGAGGTAAGGTGTATTTACCGCATCAATTTTTAAAGTATTTCTAGATTGTTCCGGAGCTTCGTACTTTAAGAAATACTGCAAGGTATTGTGACTTTGATCCTTAATTTCAAGATCAAGCTTTTTAAAAATGCTTTTTAAAGACTGAGCAGATCTTAAGGCAGAGCTTCTATCTTTAAGGTCAAAATCTAAGTCTACGCTGAATCGATCTAAGATGCCGAGCATACTGGCACAGGTCCCGCCTTTGAAAAATAAATTTTGAGACAAAAAAGTATCATCTAGAATAGCTGTCAAAACTCTAAAAATAATTGATTTATGTAATGCTTGTTGTTTATTACTTCTCAGCATAACCGATTTCTTTTTGCATTGCTTTTACTGTATCAAAATCAACATTATTTGTTGTGTCAAAATGATATTGGGGATTGTAATAGAGCATATCAGCAATTGCTCTTTCTAGATTTGCTTCATAGTGTCCGCCAATCTTTTCTATTCCAATAGTGTTATATAAATATTCATCTTTTAGTTGTCGTGATCTATAAGCTTTTTCTCCAATAGAGAAAGTAGTGCTTTTTGAACTTACAAAAGTCACATAGGGAATTTCTTGAAAGATAACACCCTCTCTAACGAGTATGCTTTCTAATGACAAATAGCTGTAAACATTTAAATATGAAAATCCTAAGTCAATGGGATTTATATTATCTAGATCTGCAGTAGTATAAAAACCCTTGTGGATTCTCTTTAATATGCCTCGATCAACATATCTTTTTAAAGTCATATTAAGAGTATCTTGATTATCAATTTCCCATAGTAGTGCCAAATCAGAGGCATGAAACAATTTATGTGGCTGAGATAGTAAGGTTCGGTACTTATTCATGTTATATTAAAATATACACTAATGTATAGTTTATTGCAAGAGATAGCCTAGTGCTGGGTCGCTACACGGAAAGATTTAGCCTGGAAGACTCAAATGAGAGGAATTGTTATGGGATTGTGGAACTTAGTTCCCAGTGAGGCTCTCTGTTTTAATGGGAAGACTTTTTTATTTTAGAATCAGTCTTCTTTACCAGATTTGGTTACTCCTTCACCAGTCAATAAGTTTCCGCCAGTAAGACATTGTTTTATCTGTCTGTCTACTTCCTTTATTGCTGCTTGGACATTTTTCCCAGTGTTTGCGCCCGTTTTCTCTACAGCTGCGCGTTTCTCAAATAATGTGGCTAAAAATGATTTCTCTTGAGTCATATTGATTACTGCAGCACTACACAATAAATTGACACATTCAATTATTTAATTCTATTGATTAATTTTCCAAGAAAGACTTTCATTTCATCATTTCCTGGTTCTGTGGCTGATTGCTGTTCTGTTAACTTCCTAAGCTTTCTTCAATAATTTTACCTTTATAAGTCATATTATAGTTCGAATATTTTCACTAATGGTACGCCCTGTCTACTAACACTATAAATCTCCTTCTCTTTGAACCTGGTCCACTCGTTATTCTTTCCGTATGAAAAAATGTAATTTAGATCATCTTTTTCGCTAATATCGCAATTTGGCAACAAAACTATCCGAAACTTAGAGCCATTAAAATATCTACCAGCATGCGTCTTTCCACAAAGAGCAACTACTCCTCCCCTATTGCCACGCTTTTCAAGCAACCACTTTGAAGCTTCTAGATAACTTGCTCCCCAATAATCTGTCTCGAACTTATTATATGCACCAGGCAAATAGCTAACGAACTCATTAAAATATATATATTCATATGGGTGAAGCTTAAGAAACTGATGGCCAACCAAAAAAACATTGATTACAAATGATAATAGTAGCCATTTTCTAAGTTTCTTCCTTTTAATCCAAAAATCTGTCCAGGTAATCGCGGCTAATACAGACATAATTGCTAGGGTAAAGAGTAGGTGGCGCACTCCGTCGTAAATATTTGGCTTAATTAAATAGTAAAGAGCGTAGTTAACCAGCAATGATAAGGCTAAAATTCTTCCAACCTTATTTGAACTAAATCGGAAAATTCCAATTAATCCAAAAAATAATATAAAGAGTGGTGTAATCACGGCGCTCCAAACTAGTGGATAATGCCAGGGCAATTGACCAGCCTGAACAACCTGTCCTAAATACAGCATTGGACCTCTCCACGGGTAATCTTTGGAAACCTCCATTAATCTGAGTAGATGCATTGTTGGATTGCTCGCAACAAACGGCATTTGAATTGCATGCACCAATAGCGAAAAACTAAAAATTATCGTCAATTCAAAACCCAGGTTTAGTATTTTTTTCAAAGGGGCCTCATCTCTTTTGTGAAAGATATCAATAAGTTTTAAAACTAAATATACAAATAACAATCCATACCCAAGAATTCTCATAGATGCTGCCAAGCCGAAACTTACACCAAGAAAAATTAAGCGAATAAAATTGTTTTTAATTTTTGGGGCGAGGACAATAGCCAACAAGCCAAAAAGATAATATGTAGAAAAAACAGGATCTTTTACATTGGCGGGAATGTCTCCAATCAGCCTGGGTGTTAATAGCAAAATAATTGGCCCAAGCAGGGATAATTTTGAATTTCTCGAAAACTGAAAAACCAGTTCATAGGCAACATATAGACTTAAAGAAAAAAATAGTAAATTAAGAAGGTGATAATTTTCTATGCTTCCAGTGTCATTGAAAATATAAAGCAACATTGTATGAAAATGGTTATAAGCCCATATTTCACGCGAGTCTTTTCCTTCGTATGCAAAGTCTTTTAATAACAGAGGATCGCGGCCAAAGTTGCGGTTATAAAGCATCTCTCCAAAGCCATACTCGATTGGCTCATCGACAGTGATCCCAAAATCTTTGTAGGTTAAGAACGACCAAACTATATATGGAATAAGAATTAAAAGAAAAATCCACCGCTTGATGAAAAAATGTTTTGTAGAGTAAATATGTGGTAAAAATTGTTTTTTGTGAAAAGAGTGCACGTATTTATTGTATCAGGAATCATTTCTTTGCTTGCCCCCCCGGTGGGTTGCTACACGGAAAGATTTTGCCTGGAAAAATTCGGTCATCTGAATTACTCAATTCAGTAGAATCAGTTAAGTTTAAGATTATCTAAAATTTTATTACTTGTCTCTGCTAGAAAAGGATCATCTGACATTCCGTAAGACTCTGCTCCAAAAATCATATCGTTTGCTGTGGTTATATAGACGGTTTTCTCAATCCGATCTTCCTTATTAACTATTTCTGCAGGTTCGGTGCTAGTGTCCCAGTATTTATATATATAGACTGCATCTATCGTAGCTTTCAACACAGTTTTTCCCCATTTTGTTGTTGTTGAGACATCTTTGATTTCATATTTTGTTGGTCCATAGAACTCATCAATTTTTGGAAGATTATTGTATTCGTCTACGTTTATTTGAATATCTGATTCTAAATCAAGGATGTCTTTGTTATTCAGGTTTGGCACACAATTAATACTGACGCTACTTGCGATGAACCCACTCCCCATAGCAGTAGTGGGAGCATATAATGCTACGGATGAATTATCTTGACCATTTTCCTCAATATTTATGAGAGTGGTAAAAATTTCTCCCGCTCCCGCTCCACTTGGGTAAATCCACTTCATTGACAAATCAGAATCTGTATAAGGTTCCTCGAATGGTGGAACTGGAACGGAAACAGAACATTTTTCATCATTGGCATACGTCCAATTTTCAACACCTAGTTCGCTAATTTCTTGGTATTCAGTCTCGGGACTTTCAACACTAATACTTTGTTCATTTATACTTCTTTTTGAGCTAAATGATGATATCTCAAGCAATAGATATATGATGGCGCTAAAAAGGATTACTATGAAAAATAGAGAAATTATTGCGATTGTTTTCCAACGATTGGAGGCTTTTGTTTCTATGTATTGCTCTTGTGGTAAATTTATTTGATTTTGAATGGGATCCGACATGTATAAAGTATATTATATTTTTTCAACCTATACTTCCCTAAAAATCAGCTATGACTACTAAAAGAAACCCAATAATATTCCAGCTGCGAATGCGAGCGCGTACATGGTTGTGTGCAGAGCAATCACATACTTTGTATATGCCCTATTTTTGATAAATAAAGAAGATATTAAAGATAATAATAAATTTAGACTTATTAATATGGCAATTGGAAGAACAACCCCATGAAACTTATTTACCATAAAGAAATCTGGCTCAGGAATTCCAGATCTGTAATATTCTATGTTTGAAAGATACCATCTCAGCTTGAAGTAAATTAGGTAAACTAATAGGGTGCTTGGTATTAGGAGTGCCAAAGGTATAAGTGTTAGAGCGATTCTTCTTAAGAAAGAACCAGCAACTTTTTTGGTCATGGCTCCCATCATACCTTGAACCTCGAATTATGGTTAGGTGGTTGCTTTGATCAGCCACTGAGTTTGGAAGTATTTTGTTATGAATTAGGCACGATACTTTCCGGAACGGAAAGACATTGTGGAAGTAAATGCTCTATTTTAGTATAATAATGACATGCTTACAGTCTTACCAGCACACGCTCAAAAATATTTTTGGGGAGACGATTTAAATAAGCTTAGTTGGCAAGATCATCAAAAATACATCACTAAAACACTTCTCGAAAAAGGCGATGTAGAGTCAATTTCCTGGTTAATGAAGCAGTTACCAAAAGAAGTACTTAGAGAATCTATTCCGAGCCTAAAGTTATCTGCAAAATCAAGAAACTTTTGGGAAATTTACCTTTCTTAAAAAATATGATCCACCAAAATACTTTACCAAAGAACACAGCAAAAATTGTTGAAGATTTGCAGTCAAACACTAAAAACTTTGATTTTTTAGATAGTTTTTATTTGTCTGGTGGAACTGCTCTGTCATTGCAGATTGGACATCGAGAGTCTGAAGACCTAGATTTTTTTAGCACAACTTCATTTGATCCTAATTTGCTTCAGAACAAGGTGTCTTTACTAGGAAAACTTTCTGAAACCGAATTATCAGCAGGCACTCTAAATACCTTTGTTGATAATGTTAAATTACAGTTTCTAGAATACCCATATACATTAATCAAGCCAACTATCAGATGGAATAATATTACTCTAAGCTCTATTGAAGATATCGCATGTACGAAATTGCAAACTATTGGAATGAGAGGAAGTAAAAAAGATTTTCTTGATCTGTATTTTTTACTTGAAAAATTTTCGTTATCAGAGCTATTTATTCTGCTAGAGCAAAAGTACGAAAATATAAATTACAGTAAAACCCATATTCTTAAATCACTTGTGTATTTTGAGGATGCTGAATTTCAACCAATGCCAAGAATGCACGCAGATGTCTCATGGCCTCAGGTAAAAGATAGGCTAGTGAAATTAAGCAAACAATTTTCTTTTAATTAACGCTCCTCGGGTAGGACTCGAACCTACAACCCTCCGGTTACATGAAATCCATATAT